>JAQCGA010000519.1 GCA_027619145.1 bacterium
TCTGGCTGGAAAGCCTGAACCTCTCCGCTCGGAGCAATTTTCCAGGAAAACTGCTTGTCATTTAACATTCCCAACAAATACGGAAAATTGGTCAAACTGATTTGAACCCTGTCTTCCATAACCGTGCTTTCGGCATTTCTAATGGTTGCAAGAACCCGGATTCCTCCGGCTTCACCCTCTGCAGCCGGAACAGGGGTTGTCTGCTCTTCGCTTTTCCACTGTCCGTACATTCGCACATCTACTGTTCCTGAGTCTTTGTCTCTGTCAATGAGATCCGCGCGTTTGCTGTAGTATTCAAAGGTCCAGGAGTTTTTGTAGATTGCTGTTTTCCCTTCCGGGTACCGGAACTGGAGCATTACGCTTCCATCGGCACACGCCTCTCCCTGGAATCCTGCTGTCAAGAAAAATGATGCAAAAAGTAAAATCCCCAGCTTTTTCATCTCCACCTCCGTATTGAATGCCCATCGAAAAGGCTGCCGCCTTTTTGAAAAGCGACAGCCTGCCGTCATTCGTTTTGAAACACCCTTATACAACAATATCAATCCGGGTGCCCGACACGCCATCGGCCCCAGGCCGATTTCTCTTCTCTTCTTTCTCCTGACGCACCTGTCTGGCCGTACCTCTATTCGAGCGCCGTTCCGTTGTGCGCCGGTCGTCCGGCTCTACGATTGCCCCTTCGGTTTCCGCCATAGGCGTAGGACGGCTCAGGTTCAATAGCTGTTCGTTCGCAGCCACCCGTGCTACCTGCTGCCGGGCCAATTCGGGCTCTCGCATCAGCAGGCTTTGCTGCCGCGCACCTTCAACCGGAACCCGGGCAAAATTCTCCTGGAACTCGATTGCGCGAACCTGCATAACACATCACACCTTTCCGGATTTTGAGACAGCCTGTACTGCATATGAATTTCAAAGACCGTCGGCTGTACACTTTACTTGTTTCTTATTATGAATAATACCTACCATTTCCCATATTGTCAACTCGAAATAACCCGGTGCCTGCCAGGACCTAACTTGCGGGTGCAGTGCTATTCGAAGGTTTGAGCCCCAGCAGTTCTGAGGTATTTTTCCAGGCAATGCGCTCTTTAACAGAATGGGGAGCATCCAGAATATCCAGCTTCAAAAAAGAAGGGGCCGGCTCTGTAAACGGCATGCCTGTTCCAAACGCCAGGCTGCGTGGGCCTGCACTGTCCAGAAACGCCTGAATATTCCGCTGAAGCACAGCGGTCATTCTCGAAATTTCCATGACAAAATGCGCTCCCTGCGGTATGTTCTTCCCGCGAATCCCTATTCCATTCAACACCATCCAGCGTGTTTGGGGGCGCAAAGAAACCGCCGCTTCGATCTCGGCAGGAGATACATCTGCCGCTTGATCCCAGAGATGGCGCTGCCGCCTGTCCTCCAGCCGCATGGGAATCTGCACAGCCCAATTCAGTTCCGTCACGGCATCAATCAATTCTAAAGCGGCTCCGTCTGTTAACCGGTACCCATGATACGCAGGATAAAGTCGAATACCGCACAATTCCAGGTCTTCCGCGCACCGCGTCAGATCTTCTTGCCAGCCAGGATAGGTTGGATTCAACGTAGCAAACGGAATCAACCTGTCCCGAAAACGGCGGCATTCCTGGGCCACTTCCTCGTTTGCAGCATGGGCATTTCTGTAAAAAATACCATGGACAGATCCAACCACAGCCCGATCAATTTCGTACTGGTCCATCAGGGCAATCAGGGAACGCGCCGTATTGTGCCGAAGTTGTCGGAACGGCCAGTGCCCAATCCACGCATTTGCATCCAGAATCACCACGCCCTCCCGTTTCGTCCAATCAAAGCTACTCTCTCTGGTTCTGAAACTCAGATATACAGATGTCCGACATATTGTTCGTACCCATTATAAGGCAACGTGGGCCGCATTTCAGGACTGCTGACGTTCTTACTGATAAACCGCTCATTGGCCTGCGACCACCGTGGATGAGGCACATCCGGCTCCACATTGGCAACAAACCCGTATTCTGCGGGTACCAGTGTGTTCCAGAACGTAACGGGCGCCGTATCTGTAAACTCGATACGTACAATCGACTTAATATTCTTAAACCCATACTTCCAGGGTACCACCAGCCGAACAGGCGCACCGTGCTGATTGGGCAGTGCATGGCCATAGATGCCTGTTGCCAGCAAACTGAGTTCGTTCATCGCTTCTTCCATCCGCAGACCTTCTACATAGGGCCAGGGCCACTGTGGGTTGTTCCACTGCCCTGGCGCTGTCTGCGGGTCAATAAACGTCGTCATTTTTACATAAGACGCGTTGGACAGGGGTTCTACCTCGTCAATCAGCGCTTTCATAGGGAACCCGGTCCACGGTATGGCCATCGACCAGGCTTCCACGCACCGGAGCCGGTAAAGGCGCTCCTCCAATGGCATACGCCGCGCCAGATCATCCAGATCGTACGTCTTTGGGTTCCGAACCAGCCCATCCACAGTAACGGTCCACGGGTTCGCAGAGAAGGACTCGGCCAATTTCATAATGCCCGTCTTCCCCTGGCTGAACTCATAGAAATTATTGTAACTGCCCGCAATTATTTCATCCGTAAGCGGGCGGTCCAGCTCTTTGAACGCGTCGTTCACCCTGGCAGGATATAGAGGTTCATTTGAACCGGTATTCGATCCGCCTGTGCCACTCCCTCCTCCTACGGGCGAAGATGTATCTTCAAACGGCTCAAAAATCTTCTCGTGACCACATCCAGTCAGGAGCGCTGCCGCGCCCAAACTTGACAGGCCTGCAGTTTTGAGAAACTTACGCCGGTTTACATAAACGTCCTCAGACGTTGCATTCCGCTCCGGCATCTCCCAGCCTCGTTTCGGCATATCAACTTCCTCCGGTAATTTCTGTACTTAAATGTAGGAGATTCAAAATCAAGTGTCAACCAGACGTACAACCCACACGGGTCATCTCTTGAACGCCACGCCTAAAAAAAACGTATTCCCGGCACCCGTATTGCAACCCGAAAAAACGTGAATTATTTCCGCGCTCAGGTCAACCCGATCTGTCACACTGAAAACCACACCCGGTGAGAGCTTCAACACGTTTTGATCTCCAATGAGCTGGACCTCACCGGTGGGCTCGCAGGTGCCAAACGTTCGGATTCCAGAAATAAATCCTTTAAACAGAAATCGGTCTGCGTTTACACCGGCCTCCAGCCCATAGAACATCTCATTGCTGAGCGCGCCGCCTCGCATTCGGTAACCCAGTTCGCCGGTTACATATCCCGGAAACGGATACAGCGATTTGCCCAACAACAGGCGTGCGTCTGCATCCACTTTTTTGGTGCTCAGAGGAACCCGGGTCGCTTCCTGGGCATCCGTATACCACAGCGGGAATTTCCCTCCCACAGCGAACGACATCACCAGCGGCCCATCTTTAACAAGCCACCGTAAGCGCGTCTCCAGATCTCCAAACCCGTTTCGCTTCTCTTTGGTAATTCCGCTGGCAAACGTGCGGTTGTCAATCAACCTCTTATACGGTGCAGAAGTCACCACTGTAATCCGCTCGTGAATCCCATACTCCATATACGCGCTATAATTTAAATCTCTCAACTTCCCCATTCCCGCTTTGGGTACCTGATTTCCTTTTGCATCAATATCAGATGTCGAATTCATATACCCGGTTGCAATCTTAAAATAATACGCCCCTTTTTCCTGAACCCACGCACCGCCGG
>JAQCGA010000520.1 GCA_027619145.1 bacterium
CCCCGATCCCCTTTTGTAGTAAAAAACAGCTCTCCCAGCCTCCGGAGCACATCAGGAGGCATGCTCAACTCGCATTAAAGGCTGCTGGTTCAGATAAAGAAAAAGTAGGCCAGGTTTATAGAATACTCGGCATGATCCACAATTCTCTCGGCCATCCTGAAAAAACCTCTACATATTTTGCAGATAGCATCACTTCATGCAATGACCGACCCGGCCTTCGCCTCGCTCAATCCCTTCTTGAATCCGGAAAATTCCATACATCTATTGGGAAATTGGAAATCGCAGAGGAACAGTTAGGCCGTACAATCGAAATGCTGAAAGAAATGGGTGCAGATCACTTCCTTCAGAAAGCACAGAAGGCATGGAAAGAACTTATGGACTTACGAGGTAAAGATAAAGAATTATCAAACAAGAAATCCGTGGCAGAACTGGCCACAGACAAGAAAGTGCTCAGTACACCCGTAGAAGCAGAGCCAATCCAGATCGCAAAACCCCAGACCGGCGGCATCATTTCCAGACTCCTGGATCAAACGCTGGATCGTCTCCTCGAAATCACCAGAGCAGAACGCGGACTGGTTCTTACCGTTCCGGACGGAAAATCAGGCATCCAGACACTCGCATCCAGACACCTGGACGACACCAGCGTTGCTGACATCAGCCAGAATATTGTCCTGACGGCCATTCAAAATGCAGACCTGGTTGTTACCACCGATGCACCCAACGATCCCAGGTTCGAAACCAGCCAGAGCATCATCGACTACAAAATCCGTTCCGTCCTGTGCATGCCACTTCGAACCGGCGACAACCGTATCCTCGGCGCAATTTACGCCGACCACCGTGGTCTTGAATTCTTCGCAGACAAAGACATCCAATTCTTCCGGGCCTTCGGGGATTTTGTTGCCATTGCCCTGGACAACACCCTGCGGTACCGCGACCTGCAATTGGACCTTGAAAAACTCGCTGGCATGCGAACAAACCTGGATGGGCTGGTTGGTGGCAGCCCGGCCATGCAGACGCTCTATGATATGGTTGAACGGGTATCCACTGCAGACATCCCGGTTTTGCTTCAAGGAGAAACCGGCACAGGCAAAGGGCTTGCCGCCCGAACCATTCACGCCCGCAGCAAACGCAGCAGCGGACCCTTTCTTCAACAGAACTGCGCAGCCCTCAGCAAGGAGCTTCTCGAGAGCGAACTCTTTGGGCACGCAAAAGGCTCATTTACAGGCGCATTCGAAGCCCGGGAAGGCCTCTTTGAAGCGGCGAACGGAGGTACGATCTTTCTCGATGAAATTGGAGATGCACCGCCCGAAGTCCAGGTTCGCCTGCTACACGTGATTGAAGAAGGCACGGTTCGCCGTGTAGGAGAAAACCACAACCGAAACGTAGACGTACGAATTATCGCAGCCACCAATCGGGATCTAAAAGCCGATGTATCCTCTGGAATGTTTCGCGAAGATCTCTACTACCGCCTTCGCGTGGTCCCCATCACAATCCCTCCTCTCCGCGAACGCCCGGAAGACATTCCCCTGCTGGCTGATCACCTTCTGAAACTCTACCCGCCCGCCAAAGAAAAGAATATCAGCAGCTTCGACCCTGAATTAATTCAGGCTTTTTGCAGGCATAACTGGCCGGGAAATATTCGAGAACTTGAAAATGAAATTCGCAGAGGTGTTGCCCTTTCCGAACCCGGCGCAACCATTTCTGCCCCCTCGCTCTCGGAACACTTCGCCGGAGAACTGTCCGACAAGGCACCGATCTCCATCAACGGTCCGCTCAAAAATGCCGTTGCACAATTCGAAAAGGAAGCGATCAAAGCCGCTCTGGCTGCCAATGAGTGGAACGTGACGCATACCGCCGAAAAACTTGGCCTAACCCGCGCTGGCTTGCAGGGGAAAATGAGGAAATACAAGATCCAAAGAGATAAAGGAAAGAACTCGTAGTCCATTGCAATGGACGCCGGACTTCACGAATCAGATTTTCTCCGTCTGTACTGACCGGCCTGTAGGCCGTGTTCAGCCATTCGCAATTGAAAATATTGTCTCCCAATCCCACTCCTCTTCGCGGCATAGGTCACGTTCCCTTCACAACTCAGCAAAGCCCTGTGCAGATACTCGCGCACGAACAGATCGGCATTCCGCTTCCGTGCCTCCTTGTACGAAAGCTGATAGAATTCGTCCGGGTTATCACTCTGCAACGCGCATCCCAACGCTTCCGGAAGATCTTCAACCCTGATGCGATTCCCCTCAGCCAAGATAAATGCCCGGACGATTACATGCGCCAATTCTCGAACATTTCCAGGCCACGAATACCGCTCCAACACAGCCCTGGCTTCTACAGAAAAAGGGCGTATGTTGAATCCATCCCGTTGCAATTTTTTTGTAAAATGCTCGATGAGCAAAGTCAAATCCGTAATGCGATCCCGTAACGGAGGTACCTGTATCCGCAACACATTCAGCCGATAAAACAAATCCTCCCGAAACCACCCTTCCTCTACTCCGGCCTCCAAATCACGATGAGTAGCCGCGATCACCCTCACATCTGCCTGCCTCACCTCACCACTACCCACCGAACGATATTCTCCCTCCTGAACCAGACGTAACAGGTGCCGCTGAAGCGGCTCGGTAAGCTCTCCAACCTCATCCAGAAACAACGTCCCTCCTCTGGCCTCCTCCACCAACCCATCCTTTGACTCCACAGCCCCGGTAAATGCTCCACGCACATGTCCGAACAGCTCACTTCGAGCGACCTCCCGGGCAAGTATCCCACAATCGACAACAACAAACGGGCCACTTGCCCGGCTACTGGCCTGATGGACCTCCCTGGCCAGAAGTTCCTTCCCCGTACCCGTCTCGCCGGTAATCAACACCGGAAACCCGACTTTCGCAGCTTTTGCGACAATACGTCGCACTCCCATAACAGAAGGATGTTGCCCGATGAATATAGGATTGGGCTTTCCCTGGATCCGGGTTGTCATAAAATCCCCTCCCATCTGATGAACTTACTTTCTTAGCAATCGAACCTTTTTACGTCGGCAAGCTCATATTTTGCAAACGACGTACCCGGAAATATGAAATTAAAAAAAAGCGCCGTGCGTTTTGCACATGCGCTTCAAAAACATATAGATAAAGTATCTACGGTGCCATCTGTCCATCGACAGCAGACAAGTCAATTTGTGGACAAACGTGGACACTCTAAAACCTGAAACCTCCTCAACCAGAAGAAATCCATCTCCTAAATATATAAATATCAATCAATAAGACAATGTCTCCAATCGTTGACATGATTTCGCCGGTTGTCTCCGTCTGTCACATCCCAGACTGATCTCTTTCAATCCCGTATCGAGCCATTTTTTTGTAAAGACCCGAACGCGTGACACCCAGCAGGGCCGCTGCCTTCGCAATACTCCCCCCACATCGCTCAAGGCCTTCCAGAATTCGCTGTTTCTCAAACGCCTCGACACACGACTTCAGGTCCTGATTCGACAAAGCGCCATTTCCATTTTTAACCGGCCTGACCTCATCTGAAAACAACTCCGGTCCAATCTCTTTGCCTGCTTCGGCAAGTGTCACCGCCCGGCGAATCTCATTCTCCAACTGACGGACATTGCCCGGCCAGTTGAATCCCACCATTGTCTGCACCGCTCCCATTGTAAACCCCGACACCTTCCGCCGCTCTTCTTCAACCACCCGTGTTAACAAATG
>JAQCGA010000521.1 GCA_027619145.1 bacterium
TGTTTGGGCGCACCGGGGTGGAACCAGAGCCTGCGCTGGCGTTGATGTTTCTGGGGTATCTTGCGGGCATTGTTGCCAGTTTGGCCGGTGGGATTATTTTTATTTTCCGGCGCGTTTCAGCATCCAACGAAGGTGAGATGGCAGGACCAGATGCCGGGAGCGAACGTTAATGGTGCGCAATATTATTGGATTGATCTCCGGTACTTCAGCAGACGGGATCGATGCGGCCCTGGTGGCAGTGGCGGATTCGGGTGTGGCGACGCGGGTGCGTTTGCTCGGCTTTGAGTTTGTGCCTTATTCTCCGGAATTGCGCCGGGAAGTTCTCGCGCTGAGTGAGCCCGGTGCAGGCAGTGTGGACAAGATTTGCCGGATGAATGCGGTGTTGGGCGAGTGGTTTGCCCGGGCGGCGCTGGCAGTATGTGGGAAAGCCGAGGTGCCAGTGGCACAGGTGGATCTGATTGGGTCACACGGGCAGACCGTGCACCACCTTCCCGAGCCGGAGCAGGTACACGGAGTTACTGTACGGTCCACGTTGCAAATTGGAGATGCCAGCCTGATTGCCCAGAGGACCGGCATTACGACTGTTGCGGATTTCCGTGCGCGGGATATGGCGGCCGGTGGCCAGGGCGCTCCGCTTGTTCCTCTGGTGGACTACTTGCTATTTCGGTCCACGGAGGTAGGACGTGTGATGCTCAATTTGGGTGGTATTGCCAACTTTACGGTGTTGCCATCCAATTGCGAAGCGGGAGATGTTTTTGCATTTGATACGGGTCCGGGAAACATGGTGATGGACGCGCTTGTGCAAGAGATACGAGGGCAGGATTTTGATAGAGATGGAGAAGTGGCGGCAGCCGGACGCGTGAATTACGAGCTACTGGAGAGCCTGATGACCCATCCATTTTTAAAGCTCGCCCCACCCAAGTCAACAGGGCGAGAAGCGTTTGGAAGGCCGGTGGTCGAACAGGTGCTGGTCTGGAGAGGCCGGATACCGGACGAAGACCTGGTGTGTACGGCTGCGGCGTTTACCGCCCAGAGCGTGGCTGATGCGGTACGGCGTTTTGTGCTGCCGGTTTGCCCGGTCCAGGAAGTTGTGGTAAGCGGCGGCGGGGCGCAGAATCCTATTTTGATGCAGATGCTCGGGACCGAGTTGCCCGGGACCAAGGTCCACAAGATGGAACATCTGGGAGTACCGTCTGATGCGAAAGAGGCGGTTGCCTTCGCGGTTTTGGCCAATGAAACGGTGTATGGCAACCCAGGAAACTTGCCTCGTGTAACAGGTGCCTCGGAGTCGGTTATCCTGGGTGGGGTATTTCCGGGGGCGGGGGCGAGAATTTCAGTTGATTCGCAGGGCGGTATGTTTTAAGTTCTAAAGCGTTGGATGTTTGCTTATTCTATTACTTTTCGAGAAAATACGTCTTCATAAATCTTTGTGGAGTATGCGGAAGCATGGCAAAGAAAAAAATAGGAATCGATCAATTGCAGGTGGGCATGTTCATGGAAGCAGATGTTCGCGACGCCGCAAAAGGTGGGCCGGCAGCGGGCAAGAAGAATGTATTGCTCCTGGGCAAAGGGATGCTGATCACGTCTGATAATCAAATTCGGCGCCTGAAAGAGGCGGGTCTCAAGAACGTGACCATTGATACCTCCAAGGGAAAAGACCTTCCCGGTGGGGGTCAGGTTGTGGCACCTCCTCCTGTGGTGAAAGAGATCAAGAAGGCGAAGCCTCCAGCAGGCCGTAAGACTTTTTTTAAAGACGAGATCAAGGTTGCCCGAAAAATCCGTGGGGCCTCGGTACAAATTGTCAGGAGTTCATGGGGAACTCTGCAACCGGGGGCAGCATTGATGCGAAGAAGGTAGCCCTGGCATCCAAGACGCTTGCTGGCAGTGTGTTTCGAAATGTGGACGCATTATTGAGTCTTACGTCGTTGAAGAATTATAGTGAACATACCTATACACACTCGGTCAACGTATGTGTACTCACGTTGGCGATTGCTTATGCATCCGGGGTTACGGAAGACGAAGCCGCCATTATTGGAGTAGGCGGATTGATGCACGATATTGGTAAGTCCATGATCCCCCTGGAAATTCTGGACAAGCCTGGTCCGCTGACTACGGAGGAGCGGCAAGTGATTATGAATCACCCCGTAGAAAGCGAACGGATCCTGGTAGAGATGGGCAATATCCCAGAAGCTGCGATTTGTATTGCGGGGCAGCACCACGAAAAGGTCAACGGCAGCGGCTACCCCCGAGGGCTTACCGGCGATCAGATGCACCCGTATGCCAGCATGGCGGCTGTGGCCGATGTGTACGATGCGTTGACTTCTCCACGACCTTATAAACCCGGTTTGCCACCTCATATTGCACTGCGGGTGGTGTTTGATGGAAAAGGTACAGAATTTGACGATGGAGTGGTGGAAACATTTATCAAAAGCCTCGGAATTTATCCTGTGGGCAGTTTTGTGAAACTGAGCACAGGTGAGTTGAGTGTTGTTCTGGAAGTGAATCCAGAAGATTCGTTGAGGCCCAAGGTGGGGGTGGTGTTTACAAAGTTTGGAAAGAAGCGCACGAGCCCTTTTCCCGTGGACCTGCATCAAGAGTTCCGGGAGGTGGGCCTGGAAAATGCCCGGAGGATCACGGGGCATGAAGACCCAAAGAACTATAATATCAATATTGAAGACTATCTGAACACCCCGTTATAACCCGCTAGGCTGGATTTGACAGCAGGAGAAGGACCAGTGGGTTGCAGGCGAGGCGACCCGGAGAGGTAAGGGCTCTGGAGGATGGGTATTCAAGACTTGCTGGTGGTTCTAACAGGGGCCATCTACGCGGTTAGTACTGCAGGATATGCAGCCAATTTTCAGCATCGCAGGCCAGTGTGGGCCCGGATGGGCACGTGGGGCCTAGTGCTGGGCTGGCTGGTTCATTGCCTGCTGTTGGGCGGGCTGGTTCTGGCTACCGGCAAAGTGCCGTTGAACAGCCAGGTGTTGCCTTCTCTGTGCGCGTGGCTGGTGGTGATCGTGTACTTTTATTTAGAGGTAACCACGCGAGACCGGTCTCTGGGTGCGCTGGTGGTACCTATTGTGACGCTGTTGCATGTGTTGACGGCCCTGAACCTGTTTGGCATGGAAGAAGCCCCCGGAGTCGCTTTCAGTGGGGGATGGTTTAAATTGCACGTGCTGGCATATATTCTTGCCTACGCTGCGTTTGCAATTTCGTGCGTAAGTTCATTGATGTATGTTATGTTGCTGGGCGAAATCCAGCAGAAGCACCTGGGTTTTTTTTATGACCGGTTGCCTCCGCTGGATACCCTGGATCAAATGAACAACCGGGCGGCCACATTTGGGTTTGTTTTTTTGACGGCAGGAGCCATTGCCAGTTCAGTGTGGGCTTATCAGGAAATGTATGGGTTGTGGGTGTGGGGAAAACCGGCGTTTGCGCCGTTGCTGATTTCCTGGGTGATTTATGCCGGGCACGTAGGCCTGCGTTTTATTGCAGGGTGGCGAGGGAAGCGTGCCGCCTTGCTTTCCATTGTAGGATTTGTGCTGGTCGTGTTCGCATTCCCCGTGGTGGGCGTATTTTTTTCGGGCAAACACCCGTTGGGCCAATGAACTGGCGGCAAGAGGGAGTTTTGTGAATGCCTGAGTCGCCGTTCCGATACCCGGTTTTTCTGATCCTTGTTGGTGTGTGTTGTGTGTTG
>JAQCGA010000522.1 GCA_027619145.1 bacterium
TCTAAACCTGCCCCCTTTGCTTCAACTCGAACACCCGGCAAAAACGGAATCTCCTCCAACCGAGCCTGGCTGAACGTACAACGCCGATATCCAGCATCGAAATTGGCCATCGCCCAGAATCCGTTTGCAGCCAGACAAATGCTGTTCTCCGGTCCCGTCAGCGTGGAGAAAGAAGCCGATGCGGTTTCCACATGAGCCTGCTCAGGAATCAACAACGCCGCAAGATGACCGGCACTTTCCCCGGAACAGAGTGATAAATCACCCTGCTGCCGAGAAAGCGTGAGATCATCCGCAATAACCCGGTACACTTCAAAAAAATGTCGATTGTGGTAAACTGTCTGTCCCGTTCCAGAAAACACAATCCCCATCCGGCCATCAATATTAAGCCAGGACGGACGCCCAAGTGCATCCACAACATCTTCGCTTTCAGCATCCCCAAACCAGCCCTCATACTCGGTACTTCCTTCAGGATGATACAGCGTTCTTACACCACAACAATTGGGTGCAAACAAAGGAAAATTTTCATTTGCAATCTGCAAAAATCCCTGATCCAGCGATTGAATAACCAGATCCTCCTGCGCCACGAAACGTTCAAATGAAAGCACACACCCATCTGGTAAGCTGGCAAAAAGAACCTGTTGGCGTAAAGACTCCTGGCACCGATCCATCGTCATCGCAGCCGCAAATCCACCATCGTATACCGCAACCCGAACCATGTTGAGACGATGACTATCAGGTCGATTTTTCACCACAGGATGCCCCAACCAGCTATCGGAACACGGAGAAATCGTATAAATTCCTTCACGCGTAAGCGGCAGGGCCATAATGGAATTTCGCCAGGAAAAAGACGTCTGCCCTCGGGCATGCCGGTGGTGAACAAACCCCGCGTGAGGATATGTACGGACGCCCATGAGACGCGCTTCCAACTCACGTTGAGGCGCGGGGTCAGCGCCGGGTCCAAAAATTCGGTGCATAAAATAAAGTTGCCCAACATCTCGTATGTGAAGCTCCCGCAGAATCATCGCATCAATTTGGTCGTGAGCTTTTTCTGCAAACTCCCGATCATAAAACCTCCCGCCATTCCCTTCCTGCCTCCGTTCAGTATTTTCAAGACCACGGAGTTGAAGCGCGGCCGCATCGGGATCGTCAAAAAAAACAGAAGCAATCGCGTGCGGCACATCAATCCCCGCTGCAGGTAGATAGTGCCAATCCATCCCCTGAACCGCCTGAGCATAACCTGCACCATCCGTCATCGCCTTCAAATTCTCATAAATTCGCCTACGATTCCAGAACAATTCTGGCGGCAGGTCTCGTCCCCACATTTTAAGCTGGGTTCCCACCGCCATCAGAGCACGCACACCCGCTGCCGTATAGCTCGGATGAACCATCCCGTGATTTTCCGCCCAATAATCAGGCAAAGAAGTAAACGTCTTAAACGCCAGATCGCTCGCCGTCTCTGCCCCCACAAGCCCAAAATCTTTTGTATCCTGCGGAGCCGAACACGTCGAATACATCCACCTGCGCGTCATCGCTTCCCAGGCCGCAGCTTTCTCATGCCTGGACAGAAACAGATAACACGCACTCAAACCATGGGAAGTCCAGAAATTCTCTTCCATCTGCGTATCGCGGTACACCCCACTTTTTGGTTCCATACTCCCAAAGCGCTCGGCATAATCTTCCTGAACACGGGCAACCATCATCCACGTTTCATCATCCACCCAATCCCGCAACAAAAGGCAAATACGCGCAAGACCGGCCACGGCATGGCCGCACTGGCTCTCTCGAAAAAATCCCTGTCCACGTTCCCCCCACTTTGTACCCAAAAACTTTTCCCGACCAAATCCCACACTGGGTCTCACACATTCCGCAGGGCCTGAATCATGTGTAAAGCAAAGGTACCGAACCGCCTGAATCGCCATCTCCCGAAGCTCGTCTTTAGACACACCGGCAGCCTTCTCGTCGAACTCGGAAGAAGTACTGGCAAACGCGAATGCCTCAGCCGGACTGAAAGACTCCAACCCGTAGGCATGTACACCGCCAAAAAAGTGCCCGCAATTCGGACGCTCCGGCCAGCGTTGAAAATATTCCACCCCCACATGTACCCACTTCTCTATAATCCGCAAGTACCGCCGACTCAACGCATTCTCCTCTGCTGGCAGATGCGCTACTTTCAGATCGGTTGTATCTTCCATCCTGACCATTTCACACTCTCCGCTCTGAGATAATCATATTGATCCTCATCCAGACCTGCATCAACTTTGCCCAATACCCTGAAGCAAATCTTCCAGATCAAATACGAACCCAAAATTCAGCGCCACGTACCACAATGCAATCTCCTTGCACAACTCTTCACGTGCCGTCTCCTTGTTCTCCCCGGCCGTCACTGCCTCCCGAATTGCCGAACACAAAACTCCTCGCTGCTGCATCTCCGCCATCCCGCCCGGCGAAAACATCAGGCACATATTAATATCGAACCCCGCATAAATCAGGTGATTCACCCCTGCCTCGCGGCACAATGCAAAAAGCTGATGTCCGTTCTCCGCAACCCCCTCCTCACCCATGGGCACCGCCTCCTTTGCGAAATCCCGTTTCGACGAACCGCGCCGGTAATCCGCCTGATTGTGCGCCCCCACCCACACGTGATCTGACCGAAACTGATGCAACTTCTGAAGCACCGGATCCACCTCAACCCGTTCCGGCCGCGGCGGCTCCGGTCCTGCCAGTTCCACAGCCCGCCGGTACCCCGCATACCCTTTATAATAATCTCCTCCACCCACTACATGAAACAACGGCATCTCCGATGCCCGCACCGCAGACAACAACCGGGGAAACACCTTTCTACAAATCTCGTACGTACGCGGCACCTCCTCACACGCCCGAAACCACCCCGGATACTCTTCGTACGTCCCAATATCCCACGCGTGCATCATCACCAGCGCCGTCCGCTCCACCGCAATCTCAATCCCTGCCTTTTTCCATCCTCCACACCCCTCCGCTGGCACATCCAGATTGAAATCCGCATCGAACTGCTCATAATAATTCGCCTGAACCTCCACAGTTCCCATCGCGCTCCTCCTCAATTTCGCACTCAACTAGAACCATCTCCTCACCTCCGCATCACCCCAGCTTTTGTGGGATAGGTGGTGGAGTTTCGTGCCCCTTCGTGCGGTGGTGCGGTGGCTGGGTGGAGTTCGTGCTCCTTCGTGATACAGCCTATTCCACAAAACGCACCCGGAACCGAATACAATCCGCCTCGAAATCCTCCGCTTTTGTCATCTCCTCAAACCCCATATGTTTCGGCTGCTCCGGCATCAGCAACATCAAATCTCCGGTTCCACGTTCTTCAGACATCGAAAAATTCGTATACCGCCGCGTCATCGGTGCGCCCTCCGGCAAATCCTGAATCACCCGGATCGTATCCCGCAACACACACAACCGTTCCGGATCGAATACAGCAATCGATACCGGAGTCCATACCGTTGTCCCGTCATCGTACACCAGCGGCACCGGTTCACTCCACGTCATTCCGCCATCCTCAGACAGCGTCGTATATCGCGTCGAGTAAATCTTGTGCGCTTCATTTCCCTGACAACGCATCGTATTGAACAATCGCTGTCCTCCCAACCAGGCCAGCCCTGGCTCACAACAACCCACCATAGACTTCGGAAATCCTACCTCAATCGGGTCCCCAAAT
>JAQCGA010000523.1 GCA_027619145.1 bacterium
TACACCCAGGTGCTGCACGGGTTGCGTAGCCGGGACCAGGTGGAGATGGTGTATTCACGGACTGCAGAGCGGGCAGAGCAGTTCTCGGAGGATCACGGGATTGCCCGGTGGACGACCGATCTGGAGAAAGCCATTCGGGATTCTGAAACGGACGTGGTGGTTGTGGGACTGCCGAACGATCAACACGAACAGGCGGTGTTGATGGCGGCGGAAGCGGGCAAGGCCGTTCTGTGTACGAAGCCTCTGGGCCGGACGGCGGCGGAGGCGAAGCGGATGCTGGATGCCGTGGAGAAGGCGGGTGTTTTTGCAGGGTATCTGGAAGATCTCGTGTATACGCCGAAGACGTTGAAGGCGATTCGGTCCGTTCAGAACGGCGTGCTGGGCCGGGTGTTGTGGGCGCGTTCGCGGGAGACGCATCCGGGACCGCATAGCGACTGGTTCTGGGATAAGGAGATTTCGGGCGGAGGTGCCATTGTGGATATGGGCTGCCATTGTATTGAGATCGGCCGAAATTTTATTGGGAAAGAAGTGCGGCCTGTGGAGGTGATGTGCTGGGCAGATACGCAGGTTCATCCGATTGAAGCGGAAGACAGTGCGGTGGGAATGGTGCGTTATGCAAACGGTGCGATGGGGCAGTTTGAGGTGAGCTGGACGTTCCGTGGTGGAATGGATTTGCGGGATGAGGTGTCCGGTACCGGGGGGACAATCTGGTTGAACCACTGGTTGCGT
This sequence comes from bacterium, assembly GCA_027619145.1. The sequence goes on from JAQCGA010000523.1 coordinate 730, forward strand.
ACGGGGTTTGAGATGTTTACCGCAGAAGGCGAGAAGGGGTACGTGGCGGAGAAAGCTGAGAGCGAAACGGGCTGGCTGTTTCCGGTGGGCGATGAGGTGGGCGCATTGGGATATGTGGAGATGTTCTGCAATATGCTGGATGCTCTGGACGAAGGAAAGACGCCGATGGAGACGTTTTACGATGGGTACGTGGTGAATGCAATTATGGATGCGGCGTACCTGTCCATTGAGTCGAAACGGTGGGAGCCGGTTGTCCTGGACGATTGGCGCGGTTCTGATGACGTGGATGGTAGAGCGGAGCTGGAAGAGTACGATGAGGCGCACTTCCTGATGAAGGAGGAGAAGATGCCGGATGGCCGGACAAAGTTGATTCTGAAGGAGAAGGCTGGAGGAAAGATTGTACAGAAGGTGGTGTAGAAAGGTGTATGCTCTATATTGACGATTGGTGCGACCGGTATGGTTGTTGGGGAAACCGGTTCAGATGGTAGGGACGATCCGTTCGGTTGTCCCTACCTGTTTTTTATGGTGATCGGGAGGCTTTGTAGCCCTGGTAGGCGAACACGGCGGTGGTTCCAATAATGACAGCCAGAAGGGCGGGCATGAAGGTGGTGCCGAGGCCTTCGGATTCGCCGAGAGAGATGCTGATGGTTTGCCATTCGATGTAGGTGAAGAGCCAGATGATTTCCAACCTGATCCAGGTAAGGCACGTGCGTGTGATCTTTGCTTGTTGTTGCGGGTTACGCAGGATCGTGTTTCGTGTACTGTTCCGACCGATATACCATCCCACCACGCCCAGTTTGATATAGACAATCAGCGAGATTCCGGGGAGGAGGAGAAGGATAGATTTGTGTTTTGTCCAGGCGTCCGGCTTTCCCATGGCATTGAAGTGGCGGGGGATAGAATCGGGTACGCTGGACCAGTATAGGAAGGGGAGCAGGAGGCCGAGTGCAAGTCCGATTGTGGCGAGGATGGTCAGGGTTTTGTTCTGAGTGGATGATTCCAGCTCTGTATCGTCTGAATCAGGCGGAGGGGTTGAGGTTTCTGGCATACTGCCATATTTTTTTATGTAGCGGTACGATGCGAAAAGAGATGCCGCTACAGAAAAAAGAAGAAGTCCCAGGTGAATGTTGAGGGCGAGGTTGATCGGCAGTGCAACTCCGGAAAGCTGGAGTATGAGGAAGACGATTCCACTCAGGAAGACAACGGCGCCGGCGACCAGAAAAGTTTTTCCGGAGTACTGGTTTCCATTGTACCAGGCTTCGGTGCTGGCAAGCGTTTTCTGTGTGCGGAAGCCGTAGAAACCATTTGGCGGTATTTTTCTCTGGATCAGCGGAATCGCCAGGCCTATGAAGAGCAGGCCGATGGCGAAGGAGAGGAGGATCACAATAGAGGTTTCCACGGCGGACCTCCCAGAAGGTTGGGTTGGTGAAAAACAGGCTGGGGGTTAAACAGGAATTGTAAATTGAAAATATTCAATTGCAAATTTCAAATTGTCAGGCAGTATACAAGTTCGCGCGTTGAATGGAAATGTCAAGTATGAATTTCGATACCAAGCGTATTTCTCTTGCGTTTAATCTGGGGGCGGAACACGTGGTGTTTCGTCTGAAGACAAATGCGGTTTCCGTGACGGTAGATACCTTTTCGGTTTATACATTTGAGCGAACCGGGCGGTTATATGGAGCGTTTGTGGATGGGTTGAATTACCGGCGAGGGATGGATGGGCGGGTGATCGAGAAAGGACGGGAAGGCGAGGCCCACCGGGTTCAGAGATTTCTGAATGAGGATGAAGCGACAGATTTTATGGAGAAGATCCGCGGGCGGATGGCACGCTTCGGAGAGGCGCTGCGGCAGGGATTTTACGAGGATTTGCGGGCAGGTTCTCCTGATGCAGTGGAGGTTGCCACAGGGTGGCTGGATCGGATTGCTGCCTGGGATTCGGAAGCGTATGAGCGAGATCGGGTGCAGTTTCGGGAGGTGTACCGGCCCATCAGTATTCTTCCGCCAGATCAGTACATGGCGCTGGTCGTGCAGGCCACGGAGGGCTGTCCTTGGAATGTGTGTACGTTTTGCGATTTTTACCGGGACCGACCGTTTCGGATCAAGTCTCCGGAAGAACTGCGACAGCATATTGCCGGGATCCGAGCGCTGGTAGGGGAAGGGATGACGCTGCGGAGATCGGTGTTTCTGGGGGATGCAAATGCGTTGACAGTGCCGTGGAAACGGTTGGTGCAAACGTTTCGTGTTGTCAGGGAGATGTTGCCAGAACTGGTTGCGAACGGCGTGTACGGGTTCACGGATACATTTGGGGCCACGCATCGGACGCAGCAAGAAGTTCGGACGCTGGCGAGTATGGGATTGCGGCGGGTGTATATTGGGTTGGAGACGGGACACGATGCGTTGCTGGCGCTGGTGGAGAAACAGGGTAGGGCGGCAGAAGGTGTGGAGGCGGTTCGGCGGCTGAAAGCGGAGGGTGTGCAGGTGGGGGTTATTGTGCTGCTCGGTCTGGGTGGCGTACGGTATGCGGATGCCCATGTGCGGGATACGGTGTTGGCGTTGAGCGCGATGGCGTTAGTACCACGGGGATGTGGTCTATTTTTCGCAAATGGTGGCACCGCCGGGTCTGGAATATGCGAAGCAAATGGATCGGTTGGGGATTCAGGCTCTGGAGGAGGCCGAAATGGAGGATCAGATGGTGCAGATTCAGTCCGGTCTGCGGTTCATTGGGCGTGGTCCGAAACAGGCGATTTATGATATTCAGCGGTCTATTTATTGAATGTTCGTCCGAAAACTACCACTCGGTTTTCTGATCCTGGCCCTTCGATACGCTCCTTTCAGGAGCTACTCATGGTGGGGTGTTTCGTTTTTTACTTCCCCGTGGTACAGGTCCATAAATTCTTTCGGTGTCATTTGTGCGAGGAGGATGGTTCCTTTGCGTCTGACGGTTTGTCCGGGGGCGATGTCGTA
>JAQCGA010000524.1 GCA_027619145.1 bacterium
GCAGGATCAACAGATAAATAACCACAAACATCAGAATAAACGGGAAAAACTGGATCAAAAAACTGGTTTGTTCCCCGCCGGGTGCACCCTGCCCACCCATTGCAAATGCTTCTCCAATTCCGAAAAAGACAACCTCCTCGTCAAAAAGTAAAAGTAGAAAATAAAAAAAGACAAAACCCTTTTGCCTTTTTACTTGCTGTTATACTCCCTCACAAATCCCTCCCGCCACGCCCCAAACTTTCCCTCCAGAATTACCGCCCGCATCTCCCGCATCAACGACAGATAAAAATGCAGGTTGTGCATCGTAACCAACCGCAACCCTAAAATCTCGTTGACCCGTAGCAAATGGCGGATGTAGGCACGGGTATAATTCTGACAGGTAGAACACGCACAGGACGCTTCAATTGGGGAAAACTCTCGGCTGAACTTTGCGTTGCGCAAATTTTGTTTTCCATTGCGCGTGAAAGCCGTCCCGTTGCGGGCATTGCGCGTGGGCATCACACAATCGAACATATCAATCCCGCGCGCCACGCCCTCCACCAGATCTTCCGGCGTCCCGCAACCCATCATATAGTGCGGTGCGGCCTCTGGCAGCCGCTCCACTACCGTTTCCACGGCCTCCCACATCTCCGCCTTCGACTCGCCAATGCTCGTCCCACCTACAGCATACCCAGGAAAATCCATCGCCACGGTCTCGTCCGTGAACCGTTTCCGCAAATCCGGGTACGTGCTCCCCTGCACAATCCCAAACAGAGCCTGCTCGTGCCCACCCAAACTTTTCCGGTCTGCCGCATCGTAGGCTTCCAGACACTGTGCCGCCCAGCGTAAAGTCCGCTCGCCAGCTTCCCGAGCGTATTCCCAGGTACACGGATATACGGTACACTCGTCAAACACCATTATAATATCCGCCCCAATCGCCTGCTCAATCTCGATCACCTTCTTCGGCGTGAATAGATGCCGGGATCCATCTACGTGCGATTGGAACAACACCCCTTCTTCGCTGATCTTGTTCAACGCCGCCAGGCTATGCACCTGAAACCCGCCGCTATCGGTTAAAATGGCTCGGTCCCAGTTCATAAATCCATGCAACCCGCCTGCTTCCGCAATGAGGTCTTCTCCTGGCCTCAAATACAGGTGGTACGTATTGCCCAGAATAATACGCGCATCCAGATCTCGAAGGTCCTGCTGGTCCAGCGTTTTCACCGTTCCCTGCGTGCCTACGGGCATAAAAACCGGGGTCTCCACAACCCCGTGCGGTGTTTGAAGAACCCCTGCCCGTGCGCCCTGGTTTGTGGCCGTCACATCAAACCGAAACCCACTTTCGCTTATGACACACCTCCCACAGTGGACAACGCTCCTGGCGTCCACGAAAGTCCCTTGAGGTACACGTAGTTACGGAATCATAAGTTCAATATACAAGGCGCTAAAATACAAGTCAAGAACATCAGGTTCGGAACTCACAAGAATAGGCCCTGCCGCCTCTTTTCACCGAACCGCCTCCTCTGCTGTAATAAACCGAATTCCCCGCTCCTGCAACTCCGGTAACATCTCCTGGAACGCCGCCAGCGTGGCCGGTTTGGCATGCCCAATCCCAATCACCGTCCCTTCTGTCCGCGCCCGCCGCCCCAACCTCTCCAGCGCCGCTTCCACAGCCACTTTCGAATCTTCCAGATCCAGGAACATCGTATTCTTGCCCGAAGACATTTTCATCTCCTGGGCCAGCGCATACGCAACAGATTTAGGAGAGGTTACACTATCTACAAAAAAGAACCCGTATTGATATACCTCTTTCAAAACGGCCCCAATTGCCACCCGATCTTCCGTAACCCGGGACCCCATATGATTGTTCAGCCCCCGCGCATGTGGAACCGCAGCAAGTGCCTTTCGTACCAATCCACGGATCTTCTCCTCCGGGTACTCCACAAAGATGGCCCCTTCTCCCGGGTCTCGATAAGGGTAATCAATCGGCTCCATAGGCATATGTACCATCACCCCATGTCCACCAGCAACCGCCCGCTCCGCAATCCAGGGCGTTTGCTCAAACCCGGGAAAAATAGACAGGGTCAGCTTCTGCTTCAACGCACAGAATCCTTCGATCAATGCCGGATCCTGGTACCCGAAATCATCCACGATAATCGCAATCCGCCCTGCAGCACGAGCCAGTTTCGGATTCTTTCGCAGCGTAACCAGAGTCGTACCTTTGCCCGAAAGCCCCAACAACATCGAAAGCTGGTCGCCCGTCAGGCTCTCCTTGGCTTCCAGCACTTCGCCACCCAGGCGCTGAACCAATCGAGATAATTCCAGGTTGCACACCGCCAGCGGCAACTCGCCTGGCACAGCCGAACGCACCTCCCACCGCATGGCGCTTCCCCGGTTTTCAGGCAAGCGCCGGATCTGCACCACCTGCACGGGAACCCCAAGCCCTGTAAGCACCTCGGCGGCCTGAACCGTAACCGAATCTGCAAACGCAACCAGATCCCCAGGACGGGCGCGCCACGGTTTTTCCTGTACGACGTTGTACGGTTCGAAAGGGCCGGATGGACTGGACGACTGTGTCGAAGACCCCCATACCCATACTGCCAGCGCGCCAGCCAGCACCACAAGAACACCCGCTACGGCCCAAACCGGCACCGGCATATGACGCCGTTTGCGGGCCATGGTACGGGGCCTGGATCGTTTCCGCCCCGAAGCAGTCGGCCGACGCCCACCTGAACGCCGACTCTGATTTTTAGCCATGCATGAATCCGGATTGAAAAAACGACTCAAGGAGAGAAAGCATCGTACCGCGTGGAGAACTTACAGGGGAACATAAAACCTGGGAATCCTCACGAAAAGAACAGCGAATTTCTCTATTTACCGCTTTGCATCTCTTTGCCCAAAGGCCGGACCACCACAGTGGCCAGCCCATTACCCATCACCCCGCAACACCACCGCCTCCCCTTTGCGTCTTTGCGCCTTTGCGTGACACCGCCTTTACGGACCCACAATACTGATCGGCCGCGGAATAAAACACAACACGAAAATGACCAGGGACAAACACCCCACAATCATCCGGGGCCGATCCAGTTCCGTATAGGGATCGCTCGGCGGAGGATGCTGACGTCCCAGGATCAGAGCCATAAAAATCCACACCAGCCAGCCTGGCCAGCGCGAATCCCACCACGCCTGAAATGGGTACGCAGCGTCCAGCCAGCCATAGGAAGGCCCAAAAGCCCAGAACAGAGCCAGCAACAACAACGTCGAATGGGAAATCAACCGGTGCTTGCGTCCAAAAATCGCGTACACAATATGTCCGCCATCAAACTGGCCCATCGGCAGCAAGTTCAGCACCGTGACGAACAGCCCCAACCAACCAGCAAACCCCACCGGATGAATATAAACATCATACCCCGGCGGCAACGGTCCTAAAATCAGGTCCGACATCCACCCCGAAAGCAGCGAATCTCCAAACTGAAGCGCCCCTTCGGAAACCTCGGCATTCGGCACAATCGTGGAATAATGCAACCCAATTCCCAGTGCAAGTACCGCCACCACAAATCCCGCAATCGGCCCGGCCGCGCCAATATCCATCAACGCTCTTCGGTTGGGAATTCGGGACTTAATCTTAATCACCGCACCCATCGTACCAATGGGAGACGGGGGTGGAAACGGAATAAAATAAGGCAACGAAGCCCGCACCCGCCAGCGGCG
>JAQCGA010000525.1 GCA_027619145.1 bacterium
CCAGTGCGCCGCTGGCCACAAGAGAGGTACAAACGGAATTCAGGGCTGTTTGCGACAGGCCCAGGCGCGGCAAGAGGGCGAGGAAGGCATCTGGATGGGTTGTACGCAGGTGGTTGCCGGCCAGCAGGCAGACGAGAGAGAGAGAGCCGAGGATGAAGTTGGCATGCGGACTGATCAGGTCCAGTCCAATGCCGAGGGCCTGGGTGTGGCTGTAGAAGAAGAGGTATACGGCACCGTTGCGGAGTGGATCGTAGAGGCCTATTTCTCGCAACTGACGCACCCGGCCACGGTCTGCATAGGGGATGAGGCGAAAGAAGGTGAAAATGAGAACCATCGCCCCTGGGTAGAGATATGCGCCGATTTGTTTCGGCATGTGTTTGTCGATTCGGCCATCGATTCCCCAGTGGACTGGAATGCGGGATGGCAGCGCATCGTAACACAGATAGGAAGCCGCCAAAGAAATTAGAATGGCGGCCAGAACGATTCGGTTGTTTTGCAATAAGCTCATCGCGGTCCAGGTTGGAAAAGGTTCTAAGAAGTAACGATTTTTCCGGGGAGAGTATACAGGGATTGGTTGGGCTTGTCAAGACGTTCAAATTCACCGGTTGCATAGGGATGGAGGCCAGATTTTGAAACGAGTGATTGCCGTGGTTTTGTGTGTTGCCGCCAGTTTTTATGGCGGAGAGGCCCAGGGCAGGGATTTTGTTCAAGAAATTGATGGGTATAGCCGTCGTGCAAAACTCGATTCTGCTCTAACGTTTGCACAGGAGTTCGTCAAAACCTATCCGGACAGTGTGGATTCCCACGGCATTCTGGGCACGCTGTATGCACGAGCCGGTCGGTTCAACGAAGCTGTTGCGGCATTTCGCAAGGCGATTGAGCTGCAGCCCACTTCTGTGGAAGGGTATGCGACCCTGGCCCGGCTCTACAGTCAAGCGGAGCGGAGCAACGATGCGCTCAAGACACTGAGCGAGGGGCTGGTGCGCAGCCCGGAATCTACTGCTTTGCTGATGGAACGCGCCGGGGTGTATGGAGATCTGGGGCGGCCGATTAAGGCGATCGAAGATTACCGCGCGGTGATCCGGCTGGACCCTCAGATGGTAGATGCGTACCACAGTCTGGCGTTGGGGCACGCGTCTTTGAAGGAGTGGGACAAGGCCCTGGACGTGCTGGCCCGTGGGTTGAAAGCCGTGCCCAACAATGCAATGCTGTACGTGAACCAGGGCGGGGTGTATCATGCGATGAAGAATACGAAAGAGGCATTTCGGGCCTACCGGAAAGCGATTGAAGTTTCGCCGGATGATCCTCAGGTGTACCGGGCAATGGGATATATGGCGGCAAGCGTAGATTCGCTGGATGCCGCGCAGAAGGCCTGGCAGAGGGTTCTGGTGCTGACCCCAAGAGATGGAGATGTGAAACTTGCTCTGGCACAATTGTATATTCAGAGAGGAAACCTGGACGGGGCGTTGAAAGAATACAAAGAGATGGTTAAAATGGCTCCGAAAGAGCCCTCTTTGCATTTTGCGCTGGGACAGGTTTACCTGGAGAAGGGAGAAGAGGCGCAGGCCAAGACAGAATTCCATAACAGTATTCGGTTGAATCCCAAGCGCCTGGAACCGTACAAAACGCTGGCGCTGGTTTATATGAACGAGGAACTTCTCGACTCGGCTCTGGTGGTGTATCAGGACGCCTTGAAGGTTGCTCCCGGGGATGCGGGGATCTATAACAATATTGGGTTTGTATACGCGCTGCAAAATCGCCTGGCTGAGGCAAAGTCTTCCTACCAAAAGGCCATTTCCAATAGCAAAAGTACGGAACTGTTGAAAGACGCCCAGGAAAACTTGCAAATTGTGGAATCGATTCAGGCTGGCAAGTTGCGTGTGCGCCATATTTTGCTTCGGACCCAGGAAGAGGCCCAGCAGATTCTGGAAAAGCTGGATGCGGGTGAGAATTTTATTGACCAGGCCCGGAGGTATTCGATTGATAAGTCTTCGGCAGCCGAGGGCGGGAACCTGGGATTCTTTTCTCCGGGAGATATGAACTCAGCATTTGAAGAAGCAGTTCTGAAATTGAAAGTAGGGGAGACCAGCGGGGTTGTCAAAACGCCATTGGGCTACCATGTGATTTTACGCCTGAACTGAGCTGTTGCCAGGACCTGGAAGAAGGTGAATACAGCACGGAGCAGGTTCTGAGGTTTGTACCAAAAACGGGCGACGGTGTTGCACCGCCGCCCAAGTTTTTGTACACGGGAAAACGATGAAAAAACCCATTCGCATGTTATTTCTGACGGCCTGCACAGGCCGGGGCGGCGCAGGAAATAGTTTGTTCTACCTGCTGAAGTATATCGACAGGTCCAGAATTGAACCTCTTGTGGTGATGCCGTCTGAGGGTGTGATTGGCGAAAAGCTACAGGAGCACAAGATCCCGTACCTGGTGGCTCCTCGCTTGAAAGAGCGGTTTTTTGAGATGAGGTTTCGGAAGAACAATGCGGTGACCCGGTTTTTGTCTGTGGTTCTGAATGCGGTTGACAGCGGGGTGTTCGTTTTTGAACTGGCACGTATCATTCGCCAGGAGCGTATTGAACTGGTCCATTGCAATCATCTGATGGTGAAGTTCATTGGGGCTGTTGCCGCGTGGCTTTGTGGGGTGCCGGCGGTGCTGCATTGCCGGACCATTTATGGCTCCAGGCTGGGGAAGTGGATGTTGAACCGGGTGGCGAGTCTGGACAATGTCAGGGGAATTATTGCCGTGTCCCGGGCCTCGGCGGCGAATTTCCCAGATGTGCCGCAAAAGGTTTCAGTGGTACACAATGCGGCGGACCTGGCCCATTTTGATCCAGAGCGGGTCTCCGGGTGTTTGCGAAGTGAGTTTGGGCTGGACCAGGAAACGGTTGTCATCGGATTTATGGGGCGGATTGTGAAGTGGAAAGGAGTGGACAATTTGCTTGCGGCAGCGGAGCAGGTGCTGGCGCAGCAGAAAGAGGCGGTTCTGGTGGTTGTAGGCGATAATCCTTTCGGTTCTTCCGAGGACTTGTTGGCTCACTACAGGCGCGAAACAGGGGCCTCGGAGCGGGTATTGTTTACCGGATTTCGACAGGATGTGCGACCTTGTCTGAAGGATATTGACATCATGGTGGTTCCTTCGATTACGCCGGATCCGTGTCCACGCACAGTGATTGAGGCGCTGGCGTTCGGAATTCCGGTTGTTGGATCGGCAATGGGTGGCATTCTGGAATTGGTTCGAGACGGGGAGACGGGGTTTCTGGTAGATCCCCGAGATGTGCCAGCGCTGAGCGAACGGATCACCCGACTGGTGGAGAACCGGGGCCTGCGGTGCCAGATGGGTAAAGCCGCGCGCCAAGATGCCGTAGCTTACCACAATGCGGAGGATGTGGCCCAGCGGATCCAGAATATTTTGCTGGATGCCATCCGGTTTGATTGGAACCAGCGCAGGGTATCTGGTGGCACATAATTCGCTGAAATATTCCAACTTACAACACTTCTGGAAAAGAGTTTGAACAATTTATATAGCTATTTTTAAACAGATTATATGATTTGAAAAACTGGAAAAGACGGCCGGGGAGAGGCGGACAAGACGTGTTGTGTATTTGCTACACATGTGGTAAAAATTCACACAAAAAGGTACGCCTGGGGATCTGGATCATCCTGCTT
>JAQCGA010000526.1 GCA_027619145.1 bacterium
CGTGGTACAAACCGCCATTCAGGATCTCACCCCCCTGCTCCTGGGCGAAGACCCGTTTCACATGGAACGCCTCTGGCATAAGTTGACCATTGCAATGATGGGCCACGGCATGACTGGCGTCGTAGGTGCGGGTGCTCTCACAGGTATCGAAATTGCCCTGTGGGATCTCAAGGGCAAAGCCTTAGGCGTTCCTGTATGGAATCTACTGGGCGGAAAAATGCGTGACAATATCCGCATCTATGCCCACGCCAACACCGCAAAACGTGCCCGTGAACTCGTGGACCGTGGCTACACCGCCCTCAAAACCGGCGGCATTCAGAACTGCCTCGAATCCGTAGATTCCATCCGCAAAGAAGTGGGTCCAGACATAGACCTCATGGTGGATGTACACGGCCCTCCCTGGATGACCACCCGGGATGCCATTGCCCTGGGCAAAGCCCTGGAAGACTACAACCTCTTCTTTTACGAAGACCCCGTTGCGCCCGAAAACATTGAAGCCATCCGCCGCGTTGCAGATGCCGTCAACATCCCGATTGCAGCAGGGGAACGCCACGCCAACCAGCACGGCGTACGCGAACTCATCGAACGGGAAATTATCGACGTCGTCCAACCTGACACCGGCCGGGCAGGCGGCCTTTCCCAAATGCGAAAAATTGCAGCCATGGCCGAAGCCCACTACATCACCATGGCCCCGCACGACGGTTCGCTTGGCCCCGTGGCAGAAATGGCGGCCGTACACCTGATGGCCACCTTGCCCAACTTCCTCATCCTGGAACACCTGGAAGACGATGTACCGCAACGCTACGAAGTCATGACCGGCCAACCCGAAATCCTGAACAGTCACATCCGCGTACCGGACACACCGGGTCTGGGCATCGACATCGTAGAAGAAGCCATTGCAAAATACCCGTCCAAAGGCAACATCTCTCCGCAACCCGACACGTATGATTATGAATACGTTCACGCCCGCACAGGCCGGGCTCGGTGGCTCAGCCATACACCTACGGAACGATCTGACTTCCTGCCGGGTAGCGTATTTTAATAGCCGGACAACCTTCTACATACGCTACGTTTCGAAGTGAAAAACCAGGGGCCATTTCCAACCGTCCAGATTATTCCTTTTCCAGTGCCAAAGGGTCAAACGTACGCACATGGGCGTCGCCTTCGTTCACAGTACCCTTCCACGCGTACGGATCTTCTCCGGCCACCATTACAATCCCTCGAAAATCCGCAGTGGCCATCCGCCCGCCCTCTTCGGGCGAACGCCACGGCAGCAGAGAATATGCATTCATATAATGATTCACCAGTACGCGCCGAAAACGGGTTGAGCGATTCTTCCTGGACCGGTGAAGCAAATATCCGTTAAAAAACACCACATCACCGGCCTTACACTCTACAGGCACCTCTCCGCTATCGTCAAACCCGTAGGACTCCTGGCCAAAATCAAACTCCGTAGTTTTTTCGTGATTTCGTTGGGAATATAAATATCCATGTCGGTGTGACCCCGGGAGCGCCCACAGACATCCATTCTCCACGGTGGCATCGTCCAGCGCATACCACGCCCCGGTCAGGCTCCGGTCTCGCGTAGGAATATACACTTCATCCTGGTGCCACGCCTGCCCTGGAAACCTGGGCGGCTTCATGAACAACATGGACTGCATACACTTCACATTCGGTGCCACAATCTGGGTCAAGACAGAAGCCACGCCCGGATGCGCCACGCCCTTTCGCATAAACGAACTGACATAATGCGGATTATGGATACACAGATACTTTGAAATGGCTTCGTCGTCCGTCATCTCTCCTGGAACTGGCTTCAGGTTCTCGCTGGGATACTGTCCGCGACAAAGTTTTACCGAATCTGCTCGGATCGCCTCCACCTCTTCTGGAGAAAGCAACCCTTGCACCACCAGGAATCCCTGCTCGTGATACGCCTCAACCTGTGACGAACTCAGATTCATACCCTGGAACTCCTTTCTTGCGCCAGAATTTATGTTCCTTGATGGTCCCTGGAGCCATAAAATACACGCCGCTACCAACCGTGTCAATCTTCCTCTTGGACGTCCTCATCGCAGCGGCACTTGTGTAGATCCGCCAGATTCCTTATCTTAAATCCGTTGCATACTTTTTTTACACTATAAGGTTTCACTCAATTGAGGACATACAGGCATGGCCCATCACCTTCTTATTGTAGACGACGAAACCGACGTCCTTCTCGTTCTGGAAGACCTCTTCAAAAGCCGTGGATACCAGGTCACCACAGCAAACAACGGTCGGGAAGCCCTGGATTTGCTTGGAAAAATCAATCCAGACCTGGTTCTGGCAGACTATCAAATGCCGGAAATGAACGGCATCGAAATGCTCCATCGCGTCCGTGAACAATGCCCGGACACCATGCGCATCTTGCTGACCGCCCACGGCGATCTCAGCGTGGCCATTGCCGCTATCAACGAGGCCGATGTCTACAAATTTCTCACCAAGCCATGGAATAACAACGACTTACTGCTAAGCGTCCAGCGTGCACTAGAACACTATGACCTCATCCGCCAAAACCGGGCATTTGCGGATACCCTGGAGCTTATGGTTGAAGAAAACACCCAGGAAATTGACCGTTTGCGCACCGCCCTTCAAGAAATGGCGTCCCGGATCCGCGGCCTGACCCGCTAACTTGCATCACCACCAGAGCTAAAGTGCCGTAAATAAATGCCGATAGAATAAACAGAACCCTCACGGCACTCGGCACGCACCGCACAGCGTACCCCAACGCGTAAGGTGGTGATTCACAATGCTGTCTCCGGTCTCGCTCGTTTACAACAAGGTCGAGGATCGGGAGCCCTGGAAGAAACGGCCTTCCCTCCGAAAACCAAAGAAAAAGAAGAAGGCCCCAACGCCTTCCAGTACCGAAAAAACCGGGGATCACATCGATATTACAGCGTGAACCTTGAACGGCAAAGACCGGTCTTGATGATAGGCCGGTCTTATCCTTTGATTACCAGCCGGTCATACACCTCTTCCAGGCGCCCCACCTGCGTTACCAACGCATGGTGCGCCTCCACATGTCGCCGTCCCGCCCAGGCCATCTTTCCACGCATATCTTCAGACCTCAGCACTGCATCCAGCGCCTCAGCAAGCCCATCCACATCTCGCTCCTTCGCCAGCAAACCACACCGCCCTTCCGGCACAACAAACGGAATATCTGCGTGCTGCGAAGAGACCACCGGTAAGCCAGACGCCATCGCCTCAATCAAAGAGACCGGTGCCCCTCCCTCCGTATCCCCATCCGCTGCCGTCACACTGGGGTACAAAAGCACCGTTGCCCGTTTCAATTCCTCCGTACACACCGCGTGCGGCAACATACCCAACAGACTCACGGATTCTGCAATTCCCAGTTTCTGGATCTCCTCCTCAATTTCACCGCGCAGCGGCCCATCCCCAATCACCCGCACTTGCACCCCCGGATATGCATCCTGAACCTTCCGAAAAGCCCGCAAACCGTACACGTGTCCCTTCTTCTCCCGCAACGCAGCATACATCAACACAACCGGTGCATGGTCAACACGGTTTGCTGGTTCAACAAACGGGATTCGATCCAGATCCACCCCCAGCGCCTGCACCTGAACCTTCTGGGCCGGACACCCTAAATCCACAAGACATT
>JAQCGA010000527.1 GCA_027619145.1 bacterium
TTACACCGCGCCCTTTTTGCGTACAGGGAGATAGATGTTATACGACGGTTTCTACCCAGATCGGTGTACTCCAGGCTCGCTCGCCCAGGGCGTGGGCGACATTCGCAGGGTACTGTGGAACGGGTTCACGGGTGCGAACTTCAAGCTGGTAATAATGTTTTCCGGGACGATACCGGCAGAGCATGTACTCTTCCCATTCGCCTGTCGTATTCTCGGTGAAATGTACGTCGTGCATGAGCCGTCCGTCGCGATGGATTCGTAGAATATAGTCTTGGTCTGGGGTACCCGCGATGCGCCACTTGAGTTTGGGGTCGGCGCTGACGGTCAAGTTGCTACCCATGATGTGATCGTCGAGGGTGAATTCAATCAGGATTTTTTGACCGGCGGTGCCGTAACACCTGCGATTTCGGATGGCGTCCAACAGAGATGCGCGGTCCAGATTCTTGGCCCAGATACCCGTAAGAGCGCCGCTGAGTCCGGGGTTCCGATGGTGGCTGTCTCCGCTGGCCGTAAAAGCGAATTTGTGTCCCTGATTGAGATATTTGTAGTAGATATCGAAGAGTTCAATGTTGAGCATCCAGGCAGCGAAAATGTCCACCCCCCATTCCACCTCGGTGTCGTAGAGGTTGTACTTTCCGTGGTGAGGATGTGGCAAGGGGAGATATTTTTTTTTGCGGAACCATTCGATGCAGGCTTTGGTGTCTTTCTGTGTGTCGAGTTCACCGCGCAGGTAGGCGTCTTCGTAGTGAAAGTGGAGGAGGTCCATTTCCATTTCATCGTCGTCGGACATGACAGAGCGGTGGTCTCTTCCGCTGTCTACCTGGTCCGTAATGGTCATTTCGTAGCCGGGAAACATGGCAAATTGGCCGGGTTCGTTCAGGACCATTGCGTTGCCTTTGACGTAGTCGAATTCGTAGTCTTTCAGGTGACGCACGTTTTGGCGAGTGAAACGATTCCAGAAGCAGTCGTTGTCGGATACGGTAAGGGCGTCGATCTGCGCTTTGTCTCGGGCAAAGTGGCCGAGTTCATCAGGTTCGCCTTCCATTTCGATGGAGGCGGCAGAGTGGCAGTGCAGGTCCGCCCAGAAGAGCCGGTAGCGACCGCTGTCTTCACCGGGAAGTTCATTTTGGGCGCGGTTATTGGATGGTTTACCGAACGGGAGGTGGATGCTTTCCCACTGGGTTGTGTTGACGGTGCGCTTTTGTTTTGGAACGACGGGGGCACTGGTGGACAGGTGGGTTTTGCCCAGGTGGAGTTCGTCGGTGACAATGTTCTGGCAGAGGACGTACAGTTTTTCGTTCAGGTTGTTGTCGTGGGGGAGTTCGTAGAAGACCCGGCCTTCTGCCAGGCTGTGTGGTTCAGACCATATATCGTTCGCGCACTGGTGGCCAATGAGGCGACCGGTGGAGGCCAGGGTGCCTTTTGTTTCGTCTGCTTTGGCTTCGTAGAGGAGCCAGATGGCCCCGTCTTCTGTGGATTTGAGCATGGGGTAGAGGCGTCTGCCCATGTGTCCCAGGTTGGGGGGATTGGGGAAGTCTGTGAGCAGGCCATAGTGCAGGGGGGCAAGTTCGGATGATCCATTGGGGCCAGAGAGAGGATGCCAGGTGTCGCCGTGCTTTCGGGCTCCATGAATAGAATATTTTTGCTGGATGGTGCTGTTGTTATACATCACATCCTGGCAGTGTACCCACGCGACCCAGAGATTTCCTTCTGGATCGTGACAGAGGGCGGATTTGTTTTCCCAGTTCTCGTGGGTGCTGATGCGAACCGGACTAGAAGGCCCGTCTGGGGAGATCGAACAGCCGTAGACACTGTAGGTTTGCTGTACATAGGCATCCCAGATGAGGTAGACGCCATGATTGGATTCACAGATGCGGGGCCGGTAGTTGTATGGGGTTCCGGCGGAGATGGAAAAACGCTGAGTTTTCCCACCAGGAAGGATGTGCAATACTTCGATCTGACTGCCTTTGAGAGAAGATTGCGCCCAGCAAATCCAGAGGGCGCTGTGTGTATCACAAAGGGCGTGGAGTGACCAGGGTTTGGTAGACTCCGGGAGGGTGTGGAGCGTTTCGGATTGGGTAAAATCGTTGTGGATGTATTGACGGTGGAGAATCGTATAGGTGCGGTTTTCTTTTTCTAGCCAGACGAAACGTGTTCGTTCATCTTCCGAAAGGGCAATGGGGTGGGTTTGCATTTTGGGTGTTGTCGAGAGGGGGAGGATTGGGCCCGGCTTTTCGGCAATGAATTGTCGAGCAAAGGCTCTGGAGCCGTCCTGGCCG
This sequence comes from bacterium, assembly GCA_027619145.1. The sequence continues at coordinate 2,280 of JAQCGA010000527.1, forward strand.
TAAGCGGCCCAGGTAGCCCACAGGGTTTTCCCATCTGGAAGGGTGCAGAGTGCGGCTTCGTAATTGTCTGGTGAATAGGTACCTTCGGCTACAGGGATATCTACCAGGGATTCCGGCATTTGCAATCTCCATTGGGCATGCGGTTATTCGACAATGGCCCAGATGGGGCTGGACCAGGCATAATCTCCTCGGGCAACTTGAAGATTGCCACACCGCGCACCCATGGGCGTTCGGGGCAGGGGTTTCAGGTTGACCTGTATGTAATACGGATGTTCGCCTTTTGAGGGGCGATCTTCAAATTCGATGGACGCTTTTTTCTTGCTTATTTTTTTTGTAGCAATGCGTTCGCCCGTGCGATAGAGTTCCACGCTCAGAATTTGGCGCGGGGCCTGGATGTTGCAGGTCAGCGTGACAGGGGCGGTCGTGTGGACTTCGGAGCCCATGGGTTTGCCATTGATGCGTACGTCCATGAGGAGGCGTTCGCCATTGGTGGCAAAACATCGGCGGGCCCAGAGGGCTTCAAAGATGGCTTCTCGGGGGAGGTCTTCGGCCCATACGCCGGTCAGGGCGCCACCCTGTCCGGGGACAATGCGGTGAGAGTCACTGTCTCCCTGAAAGGCAAGGCGAAGGCCATTGCGCAGGCCCTCCTGGATGGTCTTGCTGATGTGGATGTAGATATCCCAGGAAGAACAGACTTCTACGCCACCCAGCGTAGGGCTTGGAACGGCTTTCCAGTTGGTGTGGTGCAAGAAGGTGTACGCACCGGTATTTTTCATTTTGCCCAGCCACTTTTTCAAGGTGTTCGCATCGGGTTCGGTCCAGTGGTAGAGTGGGCCCCCTTCTTGCGGGAAGAGCTGGATGCGATGGTTCTGGCCGCGGCCTTTCTCGAGCGGTACTGTGCGTTCGTACGCGGGAATGGCTACAAAGTGGCCGGGTTCGTTGAAGTGTCTGGCACTGGCCTGCACGAGCGCCCATTCTGAAGGGGTGAAGACGTTGTCGTAGAGGGCATCGTTGTCTGTGACGGCCATAAAGTCCAGGCAAGATTTGTAGCGGCCGTAGGTGTAGTTTTCGTCAATTTCACCTTCGGCGTCCCCGGAGAGATTGCCGTGGCAGTGAGGATCTCCCCAGTAAAGTTTGTAGGTTTTTCCGTTGGCTTCTATTGTAGGACGTACGGCTGCCGTAGATTTTTCGGGCAGGCGGATGGGTTTCCACTGTTTCCAGTCTGAGGCGGGTCGCTCTCGAACAGGGTGTGTTTGATCCAGGTCCAGGAAGCCCGCGCAGATGTCCGCATAGTTGCGACCCTCGGAGATCTGGCCCGCAAAGGGGAGTCGGTTGCTTTCAACAAGGAGATCGCCGGAGACGGGATATGCATG
>JAQCGA010000528.1 GCA_027619145.1 bacterium
CAATCGCCACCAGGTCATTTCCAATCGTATCGTAAATCACATTTTCAGAAGTCATGAACACCTGGAAGGCACCCCAGCCTTCGGCATCTGGATAAACCTGATCGGTTTCGCCGGTCTCCGCATCAATAAAAAGATAGGAAGTCTTCTGGCCCGTCCACATCTTCACGAAAACAACTCGGCGGCCGCTTCCATCCACCGCAGCAATCGTACTGGGACCCCAGGTGGGCATGCCCACCGGTGCCACGAGACCGTGTTCCTCAAAATTATAAGACGTTTTTGTCTGTTCCGTTGCCATACTCGAATCCCTCCCAATCATATTTTTATGCTGGTGATTTTACACGGAGTAATTTAGCAGAAAACATTATGCAGTTTTATTATATTAGGTGGATGCGCTATATCCAACTTATTGCCGTTCAATTTGAGATGCTAAGTCACACCCACCGTCAGAGTAAAAACCCATGAGCGATACCGAACTCCCCAAAGGTCACATCCTGCTCGTCGACGACTCTACGGGGCTGCTCGCGGCTCTGTCCGAATTCCTCAGCGAGGAGGGCTACGAGGTTGGTGCCGCCGAGAATCCACAGAAAGCCCTGGATCTTGCGGAAGAGAAAGTTTTCGACCTCGTGGTCACCGACATCCGGATGCCGAACATGTCGGGGATAGAGCTGGTGGGGCGGCTAAAGATGGCGAACCCGGAGATCGAAGCCATCCTGATTACCGGCTTCGGGTCAAAGGAATCTATTTTGGATGCGCTCCGACTGGGCGTATACGACTACATCGAGAAACCGTTCGATATCACAGAATTGCTAAAATCGATCGTCAACTGCATGGAGGCAGTCCAGCTCAGGTTGCGTGTTGACCATCTTGTTCAGAATCTTGACAAAAACCGAAGAGATTTGGAACAGACAATTGCCGACCAGGCCAGTGAATTCGGTCAGAGAATGCAGTGCTTCGAACAGATAGAAGAAATCGCCCGGCGGATCGAGGATGCTGTAGATTCCATTCAGCGGTCGAACGAGAGAATCCGGATTAACCTTGCATCGTGCAAGAAGCAGCGCCATATCTACACGTCAGAAGTGGCCCAGCTCGTAGCAACCGGATCCAGGGAAACAAAATCGATCGCGCGGCAGGTGTCCAACCTGGAAGCCATTGCCGGAGACGTCACCGACTCTGTTCGCGCAAAGCACACCCCGCCGAAAACGTCTTATCGGGAGAAAACTCCCCCTCCTCAATCAGCACCATTACCAACGACACCGACGCCTGGAGTGCGCGTCGAAGACCCGAAAAAAGAGGCAGTCGTCGATGGGCTCTACACCGAAATGCAGGACTTTGTGGAGTCGCTTGTAGCCGACGCCGACGCCGGTACGCCAGCGCGGATCGAAACAGCGCAACAGTTGATAGAGCGCGTCCTCCACCTGGGAGACGGCATTGAATCCCTATACCGGAAAGCCATGTATCACGCGCAAGAAATTGGCGATTGGGATCTGCAATCTGCCGTGGTCACCCATTCTGTAAATGTGGCCATCTACTCAATGAAACTCGGCCTGGGCCTGGATGCCGAACCAGAAAAACTGGCCAGACTCGGTATCGCCGGACTTGTCCACGACGTGGGCATGGCTTTTCTGACTCCCGATCTCTACACGAAGGACCGCTTCGAGAAGAACGATCTCAAACAGCTTCAGGAGCACCCGCTGAAAGGCGCTGAATATCTCCTGGAAAAAGGAGAAGACTGGCGCTGGTTGGCCGAAATCGTGCTTCAGGAACACGAACGGGAAGATGGGTCCGGATATCCTTACGGATTGCAGAGGAACCAGATCCAGAAAGAGGCCAAAATCATAGGGATTGTCGACACCTATGAAGGCATCACACGGACACGACCCGGAAGGAGAAATCTACAGCCTCCGGAGGCAGTCAGAGAAATCACACAAACCAACAGGAAGAAATTTGAACGGTCGATCCTTCGAGCCCTCCTGCATGAACTTTCGGCCTTCCCCATTGGCACCGTCGTCAAGCTGAACTCCGGCGCCATTGTCAGAGTCCAGGAAACGGACCCCGTCTATCCCCTCCGACCGATCGTTCAAGTATTGTTTGACACAGAAGGCCGCCTCGTGCGGGGAGAAAAACGGATCGCACTTCGAGACAAACCCATCCTTCATATCACGAGCGTCGTCCTCGACAACGAACTCCCGGGAAACCCCAGGTAACTGGATCTCCTCGTTCGCTCTCTGCTGACCCCAGGCGTTACAAAACGCGAACTCGCTCGAACCATATCCACCGACCCGGCGTTGACGGCCTGACCCCCGGCACCAGCGGCGGTACGCCGTCTGCCGCTCGTTGGCCATCTCTTCTTCTTACCCTCCAGCGCCGCTTCATCCGCCCGGTCCTGCTCCAGTCCGTCCAGGTACTTCAGGAACAACAACCAGGAAGTCTGCTCCGTATAATCCAACTCGGTCGTACAACCCGCCTCTTTCCAGAGAACGTCATCGATATTCTTAAAGACTTGTTCAAACATTCGGTTCTATCTTCCTCTTTCGGTTATACGCCAACCTGCACCAGACAACACGGTTGCAGGGACACAAGGGCCGCTTCCAGGTCTGGTACGAGAGGCATCAGGACGTGCAATTCGTTCGAAAGTGCGTGAAGGACAACGACCGACACGGGTAGAGCGGACAGATTTTGCTGGTTCTGAAGGTTTTTGTCCACGGTAATAAATGCATCAAAATCTGAAGCCGCGAGGCGAAGCAACTCACCGTTCTTCACGCCACCCCATCCCATCTCCATCACCGTCCGTACACTATGGTCGGGCAAAGATTGCCTCAGGCGCCGGGGAACCGATTCATCCAGCAGGAGACGCATCAAGCAGGCCCATCGGCGAAAAGAAGTGCTTTCGCAGCCTCGAGTACGGCTACTGCCGCCTCGCGGGAAACGGAGGGGAAATCCTCCAGGAAATCCTCAAGTGAAGAAGCTCCCTCCAGGTAGTCGAACAAATTCTGAACCGGTACACGGGTCCCTTTGAAGCAGAGTGCCCCACTCATGATCTCCGGATCTCGACTGATATATACGACTTCCATAGACACCTCCAAATGCAAAATCTACCAGATCGACCTCGGTCGTAAAACCCACCTCTTTCCAGAACACGTCTTCAAGAATATCGAAAACGTGTTCAACCATCAGGTTCTGTCTTCCCTTCTCGTCATCCACTACCGGGTGTTCTTTGACCAACGATGCCGCTGAGAAACACGTTATTTTACAGAGGCAGTTCATTTGAAATTCCAAGAGAGAGCCATCGAGAACCAGAACATAAACCTGTTTGTGAAGGTTTTGCCTGTCATTCCCGAGTGCTTTTATCGGGAATCCATTGATAGGGAACACGTGGATTCCCGCTTTCGCGGGAATGACAAGCAGGAATCACTAATTAGACCAATGATAACAATATGTTGCACGGATTATCGATTGGGTTTGGGGAATGATAAGCGAACAGTATCATTTTACCTATTCCCCAGCAGATTGTTCGGTAGAATCCATTGTTAGTGCCATGGCCTTTTGACTGATTTCTTCAATGGATAAGCCTTCATCCAATCCCTGTCTCCACTTGGTATAATCAAAAGGCTCCCTCTGAATCAACGCCATGAAACGTCCCGCATCAAC
>JAQCGA010000529.1 GCA_027619145.1 bacterium
CACGGCCTCTTCCAGATCCAGGGCTTTGAAATGGCTTTTGTCACAGGCTTTCTCATGACCGCCCTTCCCCGGTTCATGGAGGTTCCTTCCGCCCGCCCCTGGGAGCTTTTCCTGGGCGTGGCCTTCCTGATTCTGGGTGTGGCAGCACTTTACCAGGAACGCTGGGTATTAGCAGAAGTGGGCTTTCTGGCCCAGGTTGTTCACCTGTGCATCTTTGCCTTGCGAAGGTTTGGAAAACGTCAGGATACCCCGCCGCCAACGTTCCTTTTGGTTCCCATAGGTCTCCTCCACGCCCTCCTCGGCGGCCTGCTCATTCTGTATCCTTTGCCCGGTTTCGTCAAATTGGGCCAACGCATGGTTGAACAGGGCATGCTGCTTTCTTTTGTACTTGCGATTGGACCGTATCTGGGGCCGCGTCTGCTGGGTACCATACAGACAAAGGATCGTTCAGGACATCCGGTTGCGCACCTTGTGACCGGCGTCCTGCTCTTCGCCAGCTTCTGGATCGAGTCCGGCTTCTCGCCTCGCTGGGGCCTCCTGTTGCGCGCGGGCGTTGTCACCTTCACGCTTGTGCGTACCGCCCGGATCCATAGACTTCCAGCCAGCCCATTGTGGCACCTGCGTTTCCTCTGGCTTTCGTTCTGGTGTCTGCCAGGTGGACTCTGGCTGGCGGGCCTGTTCCCGGACTACGACATCCTTTCTCTGCACCTCACCTTTATCGGTGGTTTCAGCCTCATCACCTTCACCATTGCCTCGCGCGTTATTGCAGCCCACACCGGCTTTGAAAGCCTCTGGCAGAAAAACACAAAGACCCTCCGCTTCCTCGGAGGGTCCTTGGTCCTGGCTGCACTTGCCAGAATGGCTTCAGATTTTTACCCCAACTATTACTTCGGCATGCTCCACTTAGCCGCAGGGATCTGGTTAACGGGTGCAGTTATATGGGCCGTTGTCTTCCTCCCTAAAGTGCTCCCCTGGCACGTCACCCCGGATGAGGACTGAACGGTATTTCGAACACGTCTTTTCCCCCGCGTCTCCAACACCTGTCAGGCTTCTGCCCGCACAACCTGATCCGCAAAAGCTTCGGCCCCTTTGGGAACGTACTCGCAGTAGGGATCTGCCTCCATATGATCCCCAGTCACCGCATACGCCCGCGCCCTACATCCACCACATACCATTTTGTATTCACACATACCACACTTCCCTTTGAGTCGTTCTGGGTCTCTTAATTCTTGGAACAGTTCCGAATTGCGGTAAATGTCCACCAGGCTCTGTGTGCGCACGTTCCCACCAGAAACCGGCAGAAACCCACTGGGAAAGACCTGCCCCAGGTGCGAGATGAACACGAATCCATTCCCGTCGTTCACTCCCTTGGCCGCCCGCCCAATCTGGTCTTGCCCCACACTAAAGCCCGGCCCCGCCGTACCTCGACCTGCCGGTAGAGCTTCCCCATTTGCATCGCGTCGCCGTCGTTCTTCTTTTGTCCGCTGTAAGACTACCCTGCGATAGTGCGGTGCAGCCGTAGTCTTGATATCAAACGGTACAATTTTAGACAACTCATGCAACCGGTTGAAAACCCACTCGTATTCCTCCGCGGGTAGTTCATCTTCAGATTTTCCACGCCCCGTAGGTACCAGGAAAAACACACTCCACAGAACAATTTCCAGGTCTATCATCCGTTGAACCAGCGCATCAAAATCCCCCAGGTTGTACCGGGTCATGGTCGTATTCACCTGAACAGGCAGCCCCACCTCGTGTGCGTATGCAATGCTGTCCACCGTCCATTGATACGACCCTGATACTTTTCGAAACGCATCGTGAATTTCTGGTGTAGAGCCATCCAAACTTACCGCCAGCCGGGAAAGGCCCGCATCTTTCAGCGAAGCCACGGCCTCCCGCGTCATCAACGGCGTACCACTGGGCGTCATGGCCACGCGCAACCCGCTGGTATCTGCATAACGAATCAGGTCCAGCACATCGGGTCGCTTGATCGGGTCTCCGCCGGTTAACACCAGCAATGGCTTACCAAATTCTCGGATTTGGTCGATTAATTTGTACCCCTCAAGCGTATTCAGCTCCAGCGGATTCCGGTGTGACTGAGCAGATGCCCTGCAATGGAGACAGGCCAGATCACAGGCCTGTGTGACTTCCCAGATAACCAGGAAAGGCGACTCATTAAAATCCACACTCAAAAAATCTGGCTTCGCTGTCCGGGCACCTTCTTCGCGTTGCTGAATCGGGCGGTTGTACCTCCGTCTTCTTGCTCTATGTTCAACCGGGAACTCTCGGTCGTGCTGGAACGATACGGGCGCTGGTTTTAGACAACCATCCACGTTCAGCACCCAATCCAAAAACAACGATACTCTCCTTCAACCATCTCACCCACCGCTGGCCAGATTCTCCGCACCCGGCAATTTCCCTACAAGCTGTTCCGGGTGGTGGATGAGTACTGGCATATGCTGCGGGCAAATCCACGCCTGGCTGTCCTGGTAGATCAGGGTCAGCAACGGCACCTGATCGCTGTCGCGTCCGCAAAACACGCAACTGGGTCGATTCTTTTCCATACGGAAAGGCTCCTTTGAGTCGTTAGGGGGTCATCATTTCCTGTTTTAAATACCGCTCTTCCAACTGATCGGACAGAACCGCCACTTCTCTGGAACCAAAATGAAACGGCAACCGTCCAACCACCTCTCCTTCAGGATGCGATTCTCTGCTTCCTCCATCCCGTTCCAGAACTTCAATCCGTGGCAAAGGTAACCAGTGGAACCCTTCTGCCAGCACCAGATCCGCATCCGGAAACAGCCACATCGCCAGCACCCGAGGATCTTCCGTCGGAGGAGCCCCTCCCAGCAAGGCAAACCCCGTTGGCCCCATCAGCACAGTACCGCAAGCACCTGCCTTGCGATGGCGCCATGAATCCTTTCCGGGCTTGTCCACATCAAAATTGTGGTGACAATGCTTAACAGTACCCACCCGATACCCCCGCCCGGAAAGCTCCTCGACAATACGCTCTACGGCTGTTGTTTTCCCGCTGTCTCGATATCCGGTTATGGTTACCAGTGGTGCTGCATGACAGGATAGCTCTGGGTCCAGAATTCCTTTTATCTCTGCCAACATCGCACCTCCATTTTTACAAATCAACAGGTTTAGTACAAACGCGCCGGGGAAACATTTTGCAATTGCCGTACCAGACCTACCCTGCTCTTAACATTAAAGTTAAAATCATATATAACAATGATTAATATCAAACAACTGCTTTCTGTTGAATCCGGAAGTCGTTGAAAGTGAGACATGAATGTCACGAACAGACTCGCAACTCTCACTTCCAGGAATTTCTACATCAGTCTCAGGCAGGCCACCAACCAGGCACAGAACCAGAGCGCGTACCCCATCTCGGCCAGCCCGACCCGTTTCAGCGAAATGCTCTCGCCGGGAATACGCCGCAAAATCTGAAACCCTCGTACAAGAGCAGGCCCAAAAGCCACGATGATACAAACACCCACGGCCCAACCCAGCAAAACCGGCATCGATGCCAGAAGACCCGACAGAAGGATGTGATAAAACAAACATCCCTGCGCGGTCTGCCGCCTGATCTCTTTCTTCGGACTGCTTTTTGCACTGGCTGTTTCCACCAGGGCTTTCACAAAAAA
>JAQCGA010000530.1 GCA_027619145.1 bacterium
ATTGAAGCGTTTCTCTCCGATTCAACGCTTATTGAAGGGGATCGATTTTCCCAACTGGCTGGAAGCTTTCTGCCCTGTTCCAGGCTGCTTTCAGTTCGTCCCGGTGTAAAGACGCCCATTCCATTACCAAACCCACCGCTCTGGATGGTAGTTCGCCCGCGACAATTCCCATGGTGTTGATGTTAATGACAATTTGCTGCCCTGCATATTCGGCGTGAAAATGTGGCGGTGGATGATCATCTACATACATCCGAATGATAATGCCGTAGAAACGGCAAAGTTCAGGCATTGGCCTGTTCCGCTTTTAGGCCAGGAAAGACCTCTTCTGGAGATTTGCCTGTGATCTTTAAATAAATGGCATCTGGACAGAGATCGGTTTCCTCGTCCCAGGTAAGGGCACCTCCTTCGCCAATGTGGACTTTTTTAAATTCCTGATAATCGGTCCATTTTGAGAAGATGCCTTTTCCTACAAGGTGAGAGAGATCAACTTCCCCTTCCGTTCCGTCAGAGTATTTCACCCAAAGTTTATAGTCATCCAGGACTTTAATGGATATTGGCTGAAACATAGAAAGATCCTTTTGGTTCAAGTTGTCATTGTACAGGCAGAAAGAAGAACCCGACGAATCTCCTCAATGAAAGATATGAAAAGCCATCGAATAGATCAAGAGGATGAATTTTTACTGGTTGCGATTGACTCTATTATTTGCTGTAAGGATCATCGAATGACACATCCTCTTTGAACTCAGAAAGTTCATCCACTATGGGACAAATAACATCCTTATTCGTCAGAAAAGTCATCCGTGAAGTCGATCCTACCGTCGACAAAGATTCCTTGTTGCGTTCAGTGGGAATCGAGCCGGATAGCCCAATCGATCCCTCACACATGGTGTCCGATACCGAATATTATGCATTTCTTGAGCGGATAGCGGAAGTCGACAAAACGGTTACAACATTGCCCTTACGAGTTGGCGCAGCGATGCGCTGTGATGACTACGGTGCGTTCGGTCTTGCCTGGAAATCCGCAACCAATCTTCGAGGTTCCTATGAACGCGCCGAACGCTACGCACGTATGCTCACGAGCGTTTCAACCCATGAAGTTGAAACAACGGACAACGGTGCGTTTATGCATCTGCACCGATGCCCGGTTTACTTTGAATCGGACAGAGACGCCCTGCTCGTCTCTACGGAAACCCTGCACACACCGAATCAACTCGGAGATGCCAGTATTTCGAAATTTTTTGATACGCATCTCGAAGCAGAACTTTCAAAAATTGAAGATGACGCTTCCCTGGATCAACGAGTTCGCATCCAGATCTCCCAGGCTTTGAGCGAAGGGGTGCCAGCCATCTCCGACGTGGCCAGCCACCTGAGCATGAGTGGCCGAACCTTACAACGAAGACTGGCTGACCGGGGCTACTCGTATCAAACGCTGGTGGATGAGTCCCGGCGTCAACTGGCAAAACGTCTCCTGCAACAGACGGACTATTCACTTGTCGAAGTTGCTTTCATGACCGGCTTTTCCGAACAAAGCGCCTTCACGCGTGCTTTCAGACGTTGGGAGGGACAAACACCGCGCTCTTTCCGCATCGATTCACAACCGAAACCACAATAAATGGAGAATTGGCGCGAAGAGTCAAAACTTTGGCGTCGGCTGTCAAGAATCCTCTCCGTAAAACCTGTACCTTTGGCTTGCAACCTGAAAAAAGAACCTCACAGGAATTCGGTAAACCTTTTACAAGAGGGAGCAAGCCATGAGCAAGCATCAGAATCAACCCCGGAAACCCATGCTGATTCTCGGAGGAACAGGTAAAACCGGCCGTCGAATCGCCGCAGGTCTGGAGGCAAAAGGAGTACCCATCCGTATCGGTTCTCGCTCGGCCTCTCCAGGCTTCGACTGGAACAATGAAGCAAGCTGGGACGCCTGCCTGAAAGACATGGAGTCCGTCTATATCAACTACGCCCCGGATCTCGCAATACCCGGCGCAACCGATACCATTCAGGCCTTTGTCAAACGCGCCAAACGCGCTGGCGTCAAACGCGCAGTGCTCCTATCCGGTCGCGGGGAAGCCGAGGCACAGGCCTGTGAGCGGATCGTCCAGGAAAGCGGTCTCGAATGGACCATCGTCCGCGCCAGCTGGTTCAATCAAAATTTCTCCGAAGGTGCCTTTGTAAATATGGTCCTTTCGGGGCAGATCACACTGCCCGCCGGGGAGGTTCTGGAACCCTTCGTGGACGTGAATGACATTGCCGAAGTCGTTGTTGCCGCACTCACAGAACCAGGACATACCGGAAATGTGTACGAAGTCACCGGCCCCCGCCTGATGACCTTCGCCGATATTGCGTCCGAACTCTCAAAAGCGACCTCGCGCCAGATCACCTATGTTCAGATCCCACAGCAAGCCTTTGTCGATGGCGTCAAAGAATCCGGCGCACCCAAAGAGGTCGCCTGGTTGCTGGACTATCTTTTCTCCACGGTCCTGGATGGCCGCAACGCATATCTCACCGATGGGATTCAACGTGCCTTAGGACGTCCACCAAAGGACTTCGCCGAGTATGCCCAGGAGATCGCAGCCACAGGCCTATGGACGGCTGCTGCCTGAATATGAAGCATTGAGGTTGTCCTCTACAGAGAAGCCGGGGTAAACCCACGAATGCGGAACGAACAGATCGTCCTCCTCATCCTGGGGCCACCCCGGCTTCTCCAGAACCAACCACAGAACCTTACCCAAACGACCTCACATTAACCGAACACAAAGCCCAATTAGCTGATACCGCCTGAACCAGTCCACACCCTTTCCAACCCCACAAACACCCCTCTTTCTTCCCAACCGACCCCGTTTCACCCCTTCAAGTTTTACGTTTATCCACACATTTTACGCCTACCAGTACTAAAATCACCCTCCCACGACCCTTTTCCACACTTTCATCTTGACAACCCCTCAAAATCGAATGTAAGTTTCCTAATACCCAGTTAAGCGAAAACCGGCTCCCTACCCCATTAAACATGAACAAGGGGGTTCAGAGCATAACCCATTTCCACGCCTCCTCCATTTTTCAATGGACACTTGATCTGTTGCCGCAACAGCGTGCCCTGCCAAAGCCGGTCTTCTCTTAACAAGCGGTAAAAGCTGCGCCGCCTTTCCAGGCGGCTTGGCCTTCGGCAAGCCTGGCCCCACCGCCCCGGAACCCAACCAGCCCGGCTTCTATTACCGCGAAGCGTTACCTGAAATTAGCACAAAAGCAAATGCCCGACCTCTCTGCCCCGAAAAGCAAAGTCGCGCACGAAAGCAAAGGTCATTGTGCCCTGAGCTCAGCTCCATCGTATTTTTGATTCAAGTCGCCCATCAATTGAGTCTATATTGCGGATGATTTACACCCATATTCTCAACCGAGGTCCTGCCGGGGTTCGCAGTCTACTGGGCGATTTTTGACGGCATCCAAGGAGGCTTTTGTACCGATCCGCAGAAAAAGCCGAGGAAGCCCTCTGCAAATATATAATATGTTGAATTTCAAATAATTGATTCATTAGGGGTCTATTTTTTTACAGGCGTTTTATGCGGACAAAGAAGCCAGTTCTGCATGTTATGCGGATCAATCTAAACATTGTTAGGCAAATAAATATGGAGGAATTACGACACTTTTCA
>JAQCGA010000008.1 GCA_027619145.1 bacterium
GACAGCGCGTAGAAGGGCTGGGGATTGCACTGCTGGAGGCGGCGGCCCGGCAGAAACCGTTGATTGGTACAGCATGCGGAGGAATTCGGGAGGTGGTGGAAGATGGGTTCAACGGGTATCTTGTGGGTGTGACAGACGTACGGCTGCTGGCTGTGCGGGCTGCCGAGTTGCTGGCAGATGGTGCAAAAGCCCAAGAGATGGGTGTGGCCGCAAAGGCCCGCGTGCAGGAACGTTTTACGACTTTGGGCATGGCGGAGCGGACCTGCCGTCTGTTGCGTGAAGCCGTTGAATCCACCGGGCGGTGAATGTCGGAATCAGGCGGGTGTTGAGTTGCGTCGGAGGATGTTCTTGTCTTCTTCTTCCAGGCCAAACACGATCAGCGCACAGGGGTAGGCTACGATGAATACAACGAATCCTACCCAGTTTTCTGGGATCAAGTATTCGCGCAGCGCGATTGCGAGACCTGCCGCAACAAGTCCTGCCAGAACGGGTTTGAACTGTTTCAAACTGAGAGGTAGAATATTGAGGATTTTATAGGCTTCTGCGAAACGAACGATGCCGATGAGGACAATGGCAAGCAGTGTGCTCCAGGCGGCTCCTGTGGTTCCCAAAGCAGGAATGAGCCACAGGTAAAGTCCAAACTGAAAGACCAGAAGGATACAGGCGTTGATCAGGTTTATTTTGGGACGCCCAGAGGCCAGGAATGCAAGTTCCAGCAGGCCGGTATTGGCGTGAATGAGCTGTGCACCACAAAGGATGATAAGCAGGAAGTCTCCTTGTGTAAAGGTTTTGCCCATCAGGGAGAGGATGGTGGAACCGAACAATGCGATGATGCCTACGTAAGCTACACCCAGAATGAGGATCCAACGCATGGCGCGGGTCAGATTGTCCTGTACTCGAGCAGGCTGATTGGCGTGTTGCAGGCCGGAGAGAATAGGGATGAGCATAGGGTCGCAGATCTGGCGGAATTTCCGGATGACGTTGGCAAATTCAACTGCTAAAAAATAGATGCCCAGGCTTTGACCCGATACAAAAGATGCGAGGATGAGCACGTCCAGCCTGGACCCGGTGTACTGGATCACATCCAGAATGCCGAGTGGCAGAGAAAAGTGGAACAGGTCTCGGAAATGGTGTCCGGGAACCGTGCGCAGGGCCCGGGGAAGGGAAAAGTGTTTTGAGAAGCAGAAGAGCGCACAAAAAAACGCTACGAGGGTGGCTGCGCTGTATGCAATGGACAGGCCCTGTACGGGGATGGAAGTCCAGAGGATCGGTACGGAGAAGATGAGCAGCAAAAATGGGTGCAGGAGGCCTGCAATCAGGGCGTCGTACACCATGATTTTCAGTCCTTTGGTGGCGGACAAAAATACCTGAAGCAAAACCCAGGGCAACAAGGATACGGAGAGGATACGAAGTGGCGCCACCAGTTCGGGTTTTTCGAACCAGGCCGTTGCAAGAAGTGGGGCGATTGCGAAGAGAATGGCTGTAATGGGGACGGTGAGGAGCAAGCCCAGGCGCAGGCTGGATGAAAGTACACTGTATAGGGCGTCCTCCCGATTGTTCGCTTCCGGTACGAATTTCAAAAGTGATTTGTCCAGGCCGAATACTGCAAGGCGTGATGTTACTTCAAAGGTGGTCAAGGCCAGAAGGAACAGGCCGAACACTTCAGCGCCGAAGGCACGAGTAACCAGGAGTGTGAAGCCCCAACGGAAGATTCTGCCCGCATTGCCCAGGAGGTTGATGCTTGCGCCTTTTGCAAGATCCCGGGAGTCGGTGTGTTTTTGTTCGTCAGATGAAGAAATTGAAGGATGTCTCCAGGTGGGTTGGATTTTGACCACAAAAAGATATTTTGTTGATGATCACTACGGTGCGCTGAAGCGGTGTGCCTTTAAAGATGGCAGAATATGGCTCGAGATTCCACTGGATTTTTACATGGGGCTTTTGTTCACCTGTTTAACGCAAGTTCACAGGTTTAAGTACAAAGGAGGATGTAATGCCTAAGGTGGTGATTATTGGGGCGGGGAGCGGTTTTGGTAGCCGGCTTTCTATTGATATTCTCTCGCGTGAAGCATTGCGGGATTCGACGATTGCGTTATGCGATATTGATGAAACGCGCCTGTCGCAGGTGCACGATTATGTGAACCGGGCTATTGCGGGTCACAATTTGCCTGCAAAGTGTATTGCAAATACAGACCGCCATGCGTTATTGGAAGGTGCAGATTTTGTGGTAACGGCGGTGTCTGTGGGCGGGCCAGCGTACTGGGGCGAACCGTATGCTTCAGAGATTGGTATTCCGCTGAAGTACGGGTTGCACCAGACGGTAGCAGATACAGTGGGTGTGGGTGGTGTGTTTCGCTTTTTGCGTACGGCGGCCGAACATTTGCAGTTTGCCAAAGATATGGAACGGTATTGCCCGGATGCGCTCATGCTGAATTATACAAATCCGATGGCAATGCTAACCTGGCTACATTCCGAAGGGTCTTCGATCCAGAACGTGGGCCTGTGCCACAGCGTTCAGGGCACAACAAAGAAGTTGGCCGAGGGGATTGGGGAGGCGTACGAAGATATCAGCCATCTGGTGGCTGGGATTAACCATCAGGCCTGGGTGCTGCGCTTTCGGCGCGATGGGGAGGACCTGTACCCTCGAATCCGGGAAGCAGTAGATACCAACCCGTTGTTTGCGGAGGACCGGGTGCGGGTAGAGATGATGAAGCAGTTTGGATACTTTCCCACAGAAAGTACCCGACACAATGCCGAGTATTTGCCCTATTTCAGGCGGACAAAGGAATTGCGAGAATTCTACGGCGTGCCAGACCGGGAGCCGGTGAGTTCTGAGATGCCGGAACAGCGTCGCCGGGCCTGGATGAAAGATACGGGGGCCGAGACGGATGAAGATGCACCGGTGCCGAAATTGGGGCATTCACACGAATATGCATCTGCCATTATGGAGGCGAGGCTTACTGGCACTCCGTTTGCCTTCAATGGGAATGTGATGAACCGGGGCGTGATTCCCAATCTGCCGGACCTGTGTTGCGTGGAAGTGCCCTGTCTGGTGGATCGGGAAGGTATTCACCCTTGTTACGTGGGCGCGCTGCCCCCGCAGTGTGCGGCGTTGAACATGACCAATGTTGGGGTTCAGGAGCTGGCGGTGAAGGCGGCCGTGGAAAGGGACCGGGAAGCCGCATTTCACGCTTGTGCGCTGGATCCGCTTACGGCGGCGGTGTTGCCGTTGCCCGAGATTCGTGCAATGTTCGAGGAATTGTGGGCTGCAGAAGGTGATCTGCTGGCATATTTTGATGCCTGATAGGTGGCAGGAAAAGGCTCCACTCCCTCAGAAAGAATTTTTTGACCCCGAAATAAAAAATGGAAACTTTCTGGGGAGCCGTGGCGTCATAAGAATAGCAACACAATGCAACATCCCTCCCAAATAAGGCGTCGGTCGTTTTATGACCGACGCCTTATTGTTCTATCTACGAAAAAGCCCCCGAACAATTCCGGGGGCTTTTTTTGTTTCAAGAAATCTCTGCCGGGGAAAAGCCCAGCGGGGATTTATGCTGCAATTACTGAACCATTTCTTTGAGTTTTTTCAGCGGGCTAATGCGTACCCGCGTGCTGGCCGGCTTTGCTGGAACATCCATGGTCTCACCTGGACGGAAGGGATTGGGTACACCTTTCCGGGCTTTCGTGGCGGGCTTTTTGACCGTTTTGATCTTGAGCAGGCCGGGCAAGGTAAAGCTGCCTACGCCGCGTTTGCTAATGTGGCGGCCAATGACTTCGCTCAGTTCGTCCAGAACAGCGCCCACGTCTTTCTTCGACAAGCCGGTGTTTTCAGCGACGGTGCTCAGGACCTGGGACTTTGTCATTGCTGCCTTGACTGCTGTTGCTTTTGCCATCATATCTCCCCCAATAAAATTACGGCGGTTGAGGCAGCCCGCCCGGCTGCCGAGAACAGAACTGTGATACCGTGCTGGCGATTCATCTGTATAAAGTAGTATTCACACCGGTTGATGTCAAGCAAGAAATATGCATTTTGCCCCGGTTTTATAAAGAAAAAGGCCCTCGAAGGCTCCCTCCCGGACCTTCGAAGGCCAGACGGTGTTTCCACCATCTAAGACGGGGACAAGATAGAAGGGTGACCGGGTTTTGTCAATGGAAAACTCGGACCACTCGAAACATTGTTCGAAAGCAATACTGCCTCAGGAAAACGATGCGAGTGCATCTGCTTCCAGGGTGGTGATTTCGAGGATGCGTGAATGCAATTTTTCAAGGATCTGCACCGAATCCTTCTTTTGCGCTTTGAAACACAGGTTTCGAAAAACAAGCCATTTCTGAGTCAGCGTGTGGAAATGTTGAGTAGCTTGTTTCAATACCGACATTTTCAAAATACCGGCAGCATGTTGCAGGTACCTGCCGTACCCGTCACGTTCAATGACAACGAATTTGAGCTGGTTGTAAAGGTGCTGAAGGTGGTGTTGTACCTGTGCCGATGGCAGATTTTTCCAATGTGAAATATCTTTTCCCAGCGTTTGGAGCGCGTAGAGGCCGGTGACATCTCCTGATGGAGAAGAGGGGCGGCGCATATGGTCTGCATTGCGCCGAAGGGTTTGCGCTGCCTGGTCAGCGGTGAGTCTCCAGCCTGGTTCAGAGGTGTGCATATCCACCCAATTGCAGCCCGAGAAGATCTCCGATGCCCAGGCCTTGCGGAAGACACTTTTCAGCATTTCACCTCGAAAATGCACGATCCATGAGGCATCGACCAGATGCACGGTTTCCGCTTTTTCATCGAAGCCCGCGAGGATCACGTAGTGGCCCGAATGATGACCCAGGCCAGGATAATAGACTTTTTCGAGGTGCCAGGTATCTGTCAAGACTGCCACCGGGTGCCCCTGTTGAAGGCGGCTTTGGGCGTGCTGCCAGGCAGCCTCCAGGCTGGTAGCTTTTCCTGGAATGATCCGAATGCCACACCGTTTCAGATTTTGTTGCAATGTAGTCATTCGGGTGGCAACCTGGAGTGGTTGGGACGATGGTGGTCTATAAAAAAAGCACCATTGATCGTGAAGAACCTGCGGGGTGCAGTAGCCGTAGAATTCGAGCAGAGCGTCCAGTGCAACATAGTCGCAGGAATAGTGTTCACATTTGCTGAAGGGAACGTTCAGTGCGATCTTTTTCATGGGTTTCTCGAATGGAGGTAGTCCGGTGCAATGTGAGTGAAAAAATGTGCATGTTGGGGTTGTCCGGAAATTCGATAGTACACAGGGTTCCGGGTCTGCGTACCGGGAGGCGTTGCATCCACATTCCGTAGTCTACACCAATCTGTGTGGTGTGGACGTGCCGGGAAGGAAAGTGATATCCTCGGCATTTCACGGCGACACGTTCTCCGTATTTCAGATTGTGACACAGACGCCAGGAACTCAGGCCAAGAAAGACGGTTTCGCGGGAATCGTCTGCAAAGACGAGGCTTACTGTGTCCTCCAGGCTGGCGCTATCTGAAGCACCCAGTAAGTAAATGGCTTCAAAATTACCTTCTGGTACGGGGACGTGCTGGCCGTCGAGGGCTATGTTGTTGTTCCGGCCGTCGCTTTTGTCCGGGAATATAAAAGGGATGTTTTCACACTCAAAACGGCTGTTAGAGGGCGGCAGGTCTTCTGCTGGATAAGTATTGCCTGCACCCGTAAAATCTCCATCTGTGCGATTTTTTGAGGTGGAGATACCGTCGTTGTTGAAGAAGGATTCGAGGTTCAGCATCACGAAGTCGTCCATGGGTTCCATGTCAAGAAATGGAGACAGGTGAAGGTTTCGGCTGGGCTGCGAGTTTCTGGTCGACATAATCGGCCAGGGTGCGTACGGAATCGAAAAGTTCTACGCGCAACTCATCGTCCGTTACTTCGATGCCGAATGTTTCTTCAATTGCAAAAATGATTTCCAGGCTGGCCGTGGAGTTTGCTCCAATTCCTCCGAAAAGTGCTTCGTCGTCCGGAATGTCTTCTGGTTGAATGGAGAGGCCGAGGGTGGTTACGATAAGCTTTTTCATTGTCTGGACAATGGTAGCTCGGTCTTGCATATAACCTCCAGGGTTTGTTCCAACGGGTCCGCACGGAAATGTTCGATGATGGTTTCAATCATCTTATTTTGGCCTTCGTCTGAGAGAATTTCAACAGCAGGGATAGCAAAGGTGTCTTCCAGGCGCTGGAGGTGTTGTCCAATTTCTTCAGGGGACATTTTCCGAGGGCTAATCAGGGTACGTCCGTATGCTGTGCGGATATGTTTCTCCTGGTCTCCCATTGCAAGGAGAAGTGTGGGAACTTTCGCAATGGCTCGTAGTCCGTCGATGGTATCGCGGATGTAAGAATGTGAGTCAATGCTGTTTACAACCAGGATGCAGGCGTCGGGCTTTGTGCCAAGGGCAAAGGCGAGAGACGGGAGCGCATGGGTGGCGTGCTCATGGACATGGTACGGTACGGTGCCAGACTGAGCGCCTACAAGCAGGATGTCCGGACGAGTCTGTTTACAAATATCACGTAATTTTTGATCCAGGTATGGCGCGTAGTACTGTAGAGGGAGGGTAAGTGGCGAAGCATACCCTATTGGGAAGGCGAGATCCAGGCCAAAGAGTTCGGCGTGGTGTTCGGTGCCAATTCCACCCACTCGATAGCCCACCTGCATCAGCTTGCGTCTGAGTAGAAGCTGTAAGGTAAACTTGCCTTGTTGCGAACTGGTGCCAAATACGCCGAGTACGGGAATATCTACCGGGCTTGTGGGGCGGGTATTCAAGGTGCGTCCAATTTCTTCCGCCGGAAGGTGTGGGTACGCGATGTGAAGCTCTTTACGTCGGGCTGTTTCGTAGAGGTCTGCATAGCGCTCATACGGGACGGCGTGAAAGCTAAAGATGTTTACGTTTGCTTCCAGGGCGGTCTGAATGGCTTCTCGGAGTAAGTCTCGTTTGGACAGGCGTCCCAACTGATCCACGTACCCAAGGATAAGTGTATCTGCATCACGGAGTGCGTCTTGCAGACAAGGCCGGATGCGAATGCCGGAGGATGTAGTTCCAATAGCTTCGCCTGCATCGCGGCCCACCATACCTTTGCCAGGCGGATCGGCAATGCCGGTGATCTTAAATTTGAGTAGATCCCGAAAACGAACCAGGGCGTGCATTTCTTTATTGTAAGGGTAGAGAGCCGCTTTTGTTATCCAATCATACGAAATTTTATGATAGGGTGCAGGGTGTGGGCGACTCGAGGTCGATCCGGCATTCAGGGCATTTGTGGCCAGGACTTCCCGTACCATTTGCAGAGATGCACCAGGAAATGCCTCCCGGATCAAAGCGACGAGGCCGGTGATGCGGGGTGCTGCAAAGCTTGCACAATTTCTCGCCCGTCGGTCCAGCAGAGGCGCTGTTCATCTCCACGAGCGATGATTTCAATGGCGTGGTTGGTCCGGTAGATGTATCCGTATTGTCCGGAAACGGAGCCAGCTGTGACGCCGATGACTTCCGGTAATGCGGACGGGTAGCTTTCGAGGCCAGAGTTGTGTTCTGAGGCAATGAGGATCAGGCCTGCTTTGATGGCTTCTTTACAAGCGCTTGCAATGGCCTCGCGTGATGTGACGTCCGTGGTGCCCAGGCTGAGGTTGACGATGTCCATTTTCTGTACGACGGCCCACCTTATGGCAGCGACTAGCGCTCGATCTCCCGCAGTGAGCGTTTCATCGAAAACCCTGATGGCGTAGAGTTCAACATTCGGTGCGATTTTCCGGATGAGGCCCGCGCAGGCGGTGCCGTGTCCGGCCGGGTCGGAGAAATCCGTGCTGCAAGCGACACCGGCACCGGGGCCTATGCGGAACGAAATGCCGCCTGAGACCGAGCCGACCTTCGGGTGTGACCCATCAATGCCGCTGTCTACAACGGCAACTTTGATGCCGTGTCCGGTGAGGTTGGAGAAGTTGAGTTTTGGAGATTTCATGGCAGATCCAGGGTTATACTGAAGTCATTTTTAGGGGCTCTTGCAATATCTGGCAGGTGTGGTTTTTTATTGACCCACCCTGGTATTGTCAGATTCGGTTGTTGTGAAATCCAATTCTGGAATTGAAATCGAATCGGATTCAGGGACTACGATTACTGGTCCTGGGTTGGAATTGTATGTGATATTCGCTGACGCCATAGCAAATTCACCGAGAGAGAGGGATATGGTTGTCTTGGTGTCGTTTCCCGTAATGCTTCCGCTAAATCCCGGAGCGGTAACTCCAACACCCATGCTGACGTCTACCTTCCAGGATGAATGTGGAGAAGCGTGGCATGCCAGACATTCGTTATTTGGACTGACATAGAGTGTATCAGCATCAGAACCATACGCGATAATCGTCCCTTTGCCTGTAAGCGTCGACGGTGGTTTTCGTAGTTGTATCATGTAGACCTCCATATATGAAGGAGATGAGGAAACGGATAATGCAAGAGCCCCTGAACTCTACTTTTGAAGCAGAACGAAAAGAAAGAGTGTGGTATTGCTCAATGAGTGAATGATGATCGGTGGGATCAGAGAACGTGACCTTTCATATACCAGGCATTTGATGACACCTCCTGCGAAAATAGGTATGGCCAGAACAGGCGATTCGGACACCTTATGGTAGTGCCATAAAAGAAAAAGCAGAGAAGCTACAACGACGCTAAATGATGTACCGAAATGCTTGCGAAATGCCTGGTACATAACCCCTCTGAAGAGGTATTCTTCAGCGATAGGAAAGAGGATGATGCCTAGCAATGCATAGATGATGGCTCCAGATAAAAGAGGGTAATCAGGATCGTGTAAGGTCATCCATTCTGGAGGTATACTACTTCCAATCCAATTGAGGATCCATTTGACGGCATAAAATTCAAAGATCCCAAATGTAATGCCGATAGAGATTGCTCCAGGAAACCAGTGTCTGGGGAGGTGGAAATTCCAGCCCGCAGTCTGGAGTGAGGTGTGGTGGTGAATACGAATCAGATATGTAAGCGATATGATAATGAAGGAGAAGACGATCGTACCCTGACCGAGGGTTGCCCATTGTAATGAGGCCAGAAGGTTCGTGCGAGAATTGCCAAATTGAGCCAGGGTGATATTTGTAAAGAATATATTTTCTACCGAGAGTCGAACGATTCGTTCCATTCCCATTGCCATAGCTAACATCAGCAGGGCTTCAGTGATTCCCCAGGGCACGAATGTTTCTTGTTGCAGGGAATTGCTATTTGTGCATTTCGTAATGGATGTCATTTTGAAGTCCCTCAATGGTTCCTGCGTGTTTTACAGGAAGCTTGCCAACTCAAGTTTCAGGTTTTTTCAAAGGCTTCGCTTTGTAATCGAGAGAGTTGTAAGGAAACGATTTGCTTGCGTTGCCAATCGATGAGGACTCGGAGTTCATCTGCTTCAGATCTCCAGTGATATTCAAATACACTGAGGCCATCCACCTGCAAAGCATCGTATCCATAACTCCGTTGGCTCCGAAGAGTACGGATGTAATCGTGTTGCTCGAAATAGGGGCGTGTTTTCGGGTGTTTTAGAATGAGCGGTAGATAGTTTTCCATCAGCAGAGAGGTGCCGGGAACTGCTCGAAATCCAGCACGCTTGTAAAGCGGAATGCCTTTTCTGTTAAATGCCCAGGTGACTGCTTCAATTCGGCCGAAGTTCATGGTGCAAATTTGTCTCAGACAGAGGATTTCAAGAGCACGCCAGAAGATTCCTTTTCGCTGGAATTCAGGATGTGTTTCCACGCCGGAGAAAACAGCTACGGCACCACTTGAAACATTGTTTGAAAGCAATATGTGCGTCAGGAAAAAGATTCGAGTGCATTTGTTTCGAGGATGGAGAATTAAGGGCTGAATTGGAACTTTCTTTGTCCGCCGATGGAGTGCTTGACCTGTAATAAAAAAAAATCCTGAGATACCCGAGGGTGAAACGGCTATTGATTTGGATGGAGATCATTGAGATTAATGATCTCCGGTGTAAATATGAAAATGCTAATTGCCCTTTTGCTGAGTCGAGTCGGTTTGGGTCTCAACAAACAGAGCTTGTATTCCTTTGTCGTACCAGCTATTAAGCGTCTTGGTGACAGCACCTGTTGCATAGCTAGTCAAACCGGCTTCAAAGGCTGCGCCGATGGTCCCAATTGTTCCCGTAATGACGCCTCCTGTAAGAGTAACCCCTACTCCGATCATGAGTGAGCCTTGTTCGATGGCAGTTTCTGCGGCTTCAGTTTTGACCTGATCCGCCGTTCGAGTACCAGAAAAGTGCCCATCTATATTTAAACCTGGAGCAATATAAGACGAGTCGCTTTCGTTACCGCTCATTGCTTGATTCGCTACATCAATCCATTCATCTCCCATGCTATTTCTCCTTTCAGATTAGGTATCTCAGGATAATATTTTTTATTTTAAGGAATCGAATACTTCAGATAGTAAACAATTGAAAATGAGACATTGTATCCGCAATGAAGGATAAAACAGGGCGTTAGAGATTGGGTACGTTCATACAATATGCATGCACAGATACCTATAAAGAAAAAGGCTGAGGGAGCCAAGATTCCCAATTTAAAATGTAAGATTGTGAATACCAACGACGACAATAAGATAGCACCTGAAATTCCATATCTGACGCGCAAGGATTTGTAGAATATGCTACGAAAGAAGAACTCCTCAAGAAGAGGTCCAGTGAGTCCAAAAACCCAGAAATCAAGGGCAATTTTGAAATGCCAATCCAGTGGTAAAGGAGAAGGGGGTGGTACCGAAAATGACCCTTCAAGTTTCATTTGTAATGTGTAAACGGTCCAGGTGAGGCCCACGCTTATTGCAATTGGAAGGATAAGGTAGAATTTAGAAGGTATCTTTGGACCCCACAGTATGTCCAACGTGAGGTTTTCTTTTTTGAGGTGTAGCAGAATTATTGCAAAGAACACAGGAAAACTGATAGCATAAGTGACTGATTGTCCTATATATGAAACGTTCCCACCATCAAATGAATGGCCTATCCAGGCCTGGTAGAGAGCGACAAGAAATCCGATTGGAACATAGAGAGCCAGAGGTAGCATTTCAAATCCTAGTAGCCACCATATGAAAAGTTTTTTGATCGACCACGGAGAGAAGCCAGATTCGGTTCGATCTGTGGTTTCGTCTGTTTGCATTGAGGGCTCCATTGTGGATATCTGTGTTGACTGTGATGTGTATGGATGGCTCATTGAAGGTTCCCTGAATGCAATATAATATGTGAAATGCCGGATTCCAGCCCTTAGATGCTTGCCGAACGTTCGTGCAGGGCGGCGTAGGCCCCATCTTGAATGAGGAGGAGGTCGTGGGTTCCTTTTTCTGCGATGCGACCATTTTCCAGGACAACGATTTCGTCTGCGTTGCGGATGGTGGAGAGGCGGTGTGCAATGATGAGGGTGGTGCGGCCCTGGTTGACAATTTTGAGGGCTTCTCGGATAGCGTATTCGGATTCTGTGTCCAGGGCAGCGGTGGGTTCGTCCAGGATGAGGATGGGGGTATCCAGAAGGAGGACGCGTGCCAGAGCGATGCGTTGCTTCTGGCCTTCGGAGAGCCGGGCACCCTGTTCGCCGATGCGGGTGTGGTAGCCTTCTGGGAGGGTGGTGATGAAGTCGTGGATGCAGGCGGCATGGGCGGCGTCCTGTACGTCTTGTAATGGGATGTCTCGTCCGGCAGTGAGGTTGTCCAGAAGGCTACCTTGAAAGAGGGTACTGCCCTGCATGGCAAAACCGATTTGTTGGCGGACGGAGGGCAGGCGGAACTGGCGGATATCCTGGCCGTCTATGGAGACGTATCCTTCTTGCGGATCGTAGAAGCGGGGGATGAGTTTGGCCAGGGTGGATTTTCCGGAGCCACTTCGGCCTACGAGGGCAACCGTGGTGTGCGGATGGATGGTGAGGTTGATATTTTGCAGAATCGGGGAACCGCCGTTGTAGGCGAAGCCGATGTTGTGGAATTGGATTTCACCTCGAACCGGATGGAGTGAGGGTAGATCCGGATGGTCCTGGATGGTGGGTTGGTGGTCGTGAATTTCGAAGAAGCGGTCTGCGTGTACGAGGGTGACTTCGATGCGAGGGAGAAGACCGATGAAGGCTTCGATGGGGCCATAGAGATAGCCTACGTACCCGGAAAAGGCCATATAACTTCCCAGCGAGAGGTTTCCGTTGAGTACCTGGCTCCAGCCATACCAACCGTAGGCCAGGGTGCCACCGGTTTTGAAGAGGGTTGCAAGGAAACCCATGCTGCCCTGAAGTACAGCAATTTTGACCTGAAGTTTGGAGATCTGTACGAAGAGTCCGTGTAGTTTTCGATAAAAGGTGGTTTCCAGGCCGAGGGTTTGGACGGTACGGATGCCGGAGAGCGATTCGTAGGTTTGTGCGGAGAGTTCGGCGTTGCGTTCGGCCACGCGGCGGGTGAGGGTACGTAAGAAGCGCCGGGAGATGCTGGCAAGCAGGGTGTCGAAAGGAAGGACGACCAGGCTGAGCAGGGCGAGTTTCCAGTTGATGTAGAAGAGGATGGGCGGAAAGATCATCAGTTGCAAAGAGTTCAGGATGACGGTGTTGACAATGCCGATGATGCTGGAGATGGAACTGCGCATGTCGCCGAAGCGGGAGAGCAATTCCCCGGTTTCTCTGCCGTCGAAGAAGCTGAAGTCCAGGCCTTGCAGGTGGCGGTAGAAACGAGATTGGAAGTCAAATCCCATGGTGATGCCCACGCATCGGGCGAAGTAGCCACTGAGGAACTGGGTAAGGCCGAGTGCAACGGAGATGGCGGCACCGGCGGCCAGAATGAATGTGAGCAGCGAGACATCTCTGTGGGGATAGACTTCGTCGATCAGGAGTTTGGTAATGTAGGGACCGGGGATGCTGAAGAGCATGACCAGAATGCCTACCAGAAGGGATTGTGCGATGAACCGCCAGTATGGGCGGAGCATTTGGAGGATTTTAAGGATTCTGCTCATGGTTGAAGAACCAGACGTTTGTGGTGGAAGGTGCCTTCTGAGAAGATCAGGAGCAGGCCAACGTGAAGGTCTGTGGATGTGAGGGCATTGTGCAAAAGGGTTTCGTAATTGGGTTTCTGTTCGGCGTGTGTCCGTACGAGTACAAGAACTTTGTTTTCTACGAGCAGGTCGGCCAGATAGCTTCCTACGATGGTCTGCTTATACCGGACGTGGAGATCTACACGCTGGTGTACTTCGAGGCTGTTTTCTCGGAGTTCGGTTGCAAGGGCATTTTCGTAAACCTCTTGAAGGAAGCCGTATCCGAGGGTATTCCAGACTTGCAGCGCACTGGTCAGTATTTTTTGGGTGATTTTTCGGTGTTGCGCAAGGGGCATTGATGTTCCTCACCGTTGTTGGTCTGAAGGGTTCTCGGGACGGTAGAAGTTGTGGCGGGAGAGATTGTCTGTTGTGCGAAGCAGTTTTTTCCAGAGCAGGCTGAGGACGGTTCCCTGCTCAATGAGGATGCGGGCCTCTACGGACATGCCGGAGGCCAGACGGTACGTTTTTTGCCCGTCCGATACAATGGGGTCCAGAACCGTGGCTTTGACCGGGTACAGAGGTTCAGGTGTGTTCAGGGATTCTGGTGTGGGTTGCTCGGGTACTGAGGTGACGGTTCCTTCGAAGATGCCATATTCCATGTGGGGGAAGGCGTTGACGTAGATGCGGACGGTTTGGCCGGGCTGGACGCGGGCGATGTCTGTTTCTCGAACCAGGACGCGGATTTGCCAGGCACCTGGACCGGCGAGTTCAAGCAGTGTGTCTCCGGCACGGAGAGGGTCTCCTACGCGACGTTCCAGGTCCGGTGTGAGGACGGTTCCGCTGGCTGGGCTGTAGAGAATGGTTTTTGAATGTTGCTGCCGGAGAAAACGGCGTTCTCCTTCCAGTTTGTCGCGCAGTTTTTCCAGGGTGTGGATTTCCTGTTTTCGGTTGTCCAGGGTCTGGAGTTGCTGGAGAATTTTTTTTCGGTCTGCTTCCGTTAGTTGCAACGAGGCTTCCCGCAGGCGAACGGGGAGAAGTTGGTTTACGGGTGTTTGTGTGGCACGTGATGGGTAGAGGGCAAAATAGACGGTGTATTCTTCACGGATCTGTTCGAGCCGAAGTTGAGCAGTGCGGATCTGAGCGTCGGCGCGTTCGAGTTCGGCCTGGAGGACGCTGTGTTCCCGCTGGATTTGTTGTTCAATTTCCACACGGCGGCTCTGGTTTACCTCCAGTTCGCGGTTGATCTTTTCGAGTTCGGCTTTCCATTGTCTGTCGTCCAGATGTGCAACCGGAGCACCCTGTGGGATGTGCTGCCCCTGCCGTACGAGAACGGCTGTGAGCAGGCCATCGAGCTCGGATTTAACGGGGTGTTGTATTTCGGGTTCAACCCGACCTGGGGCTTTGACGGTGATTTCCATTCCGGTGGTGTGACTGAGAAGTAGGATGGCGGCCAGAATCAGGCTTGCAAGGATGAGAACCAGGAGGAGGGTGTGCCGCACGAAGCGGAAGCCGGGGGTGCGGAACGGACCCGGTAGAGTGGGCGGGGCTGTCCGGTTGTTGTGCGTTGGGAGGGAGAGTGAGAGGGGTTGTGGATTGTTCATTGTCTGGTTCTCGTGAGAGGGAGTGTGGGGTATGGATGGTAGCTGTATGCAGCGGATTGAGATCGCAAATGCCCTGCCAGGCGTTCGAGAACTTCGAAAATAGGTTGTAACCTGTTGTCTCAAATTTTGTTACCGTGTTATGAGGGAACGGGTTGCGGGATTGCTTTTGACGGAATGTTGAAACGATGGTTTCAAGTTTCGTATTTTGAGATGAACGGTTCGTTCCAGGTGTTCTCCTGGGATGGGTACCGGTTGCAAAGTCCTGTTGCGTGTGTCTCTGTTTGGCCTTATTTTGATATGGTAAGTTGTGATGGACAGCAACCGCGAGGTGGGTTGGATACGAGGAATGACATTAGAGGTGAGACTATGAATTTGCTGGTTAATTTGTTGGAATTGTATTCCTGGGTTTTGATTGTTCGGATTTTGATGTCCTGGTTCAATCCGAATCCGGATAATCAGATTGTGCAGATTTTGTACAGGGTTACGGAACCGGTGCTGGCGCCTGTGCGAAATATTCTGCCTGCGATGGGCGGGTTTGATCTTTCGCCGCTGCTGGTGTTTTTTGCCATTCGGATGTTGCAGCGTGTGCTACTTAGTATGTGAAATTCTCCGCTATTTTTGTGGGTTTGAAAAGGAGCGAGGATATGGAAAACGTAATTGCGTGTAACCTGGGTAGCTACCGGCAGTACCGTAACGAGGCGTACGAACACCTGGCGGAGATTGGGTTAACCAATGTGGAGATTCCTTGCCCGGAACCGGAGGATGTGAAGAAGGTTCAGGCGGACCTGGACCGGTATGGGCTTCGGGCAACGAGTTTGATTGTGCGGTGCCAGATGGACGTGGACGATACGGTGCAGCGTTTTTCGCACAGCCTGGATACGGTTGCGAAAATGGGCGTGAGCCTGGTGTTTACCAGCGTGAAGACGGGTGGGGTAGACCGGGACTATGTATATGGGAAGTTGCAGGATATTGGGGATGCGGCGATGCGGCATGGTATTGTGGTGGCGCTGGAGACACATCCAGACCTGGTTACCAATGCAGATGTGGCGCTGGCGACAATGCAGGGTGTGGCCCATTCGAATATTCGTGTGAATTTTGATACGGCCAACGTGCATTATTACAATGAAAATGTAGATGCTGTAGAGCAGTTTGCGCAAATTGTGGACTATGTGGCGGCGGTGCACCTGAAGGATACCAACGGCAAATTTCAAACGTGGCATTTCCCGGCGCTGGGAGAAGGCGTGGTAGATTTTCCGGAGATTTTCCGGATGTTTTCTGCACGCGGGCATTCGGGGCCATATACGATGGAATTGGAAGGGATTAAAGGAGAGGAGTTGACGAAGGAGCAGGTTCAGGAGAGGGTGGAGAAGTCGCTGGGGTATTTGCGGGAGCAGGGGCTGGTGGGATGAAGGCGATAGAGGCATTGCAAATTGCAAATTGTCAATTGCAAATTGTCAATTGGGGTGGGTTGGTGGGGAGAGGAGGCGGTTTGTGATTTTGGCGATTGATGTTGGAGGGACGAAGTACAGTCTGGCGTTGGCGACGGGGCGGGGGGAGATTGTGAAGCGGGTGGTGCGGGCAACAGACCGCGAGGGTGGGGCAACGTGGATGGTGTCGCGTATTCTGGAGGCGGGGCATGAGTTAATCGCAGGGTCGCCGGAGCGTGTTCGGGCGTGTGGGATTGGATTTGGTGGACCGGTGGATTTTGGGGCGCAGCGGATTGTGAATTCTACGCATGTGCCGGGGTGGGATGGGGTGCCACTGCCAGAAATTGTGGAAGAAAAGCTTGGGGTGCCGGCGGTGGTGGACAACGATGCGAATGTGGGTGGGCTGGGTGAGTTCACGTTTGGGGCAGGGCGGGGTGGGCGGAATATAGTGTACTATACGGTGAGTACCGGAATTGGGGGAGGTATTGTGCTGGATGGGCGGATTTATCGGGGCTCGAATGGGAATGCGGGCGAATTGGGGCATGTGCCCATTTTGCTGGATGGGCCACCGTGTGACTGCGGAAATCGGGGCTGTTTGGAAGCGCTTTGTTCGGGACCG
Source organism: bacterium (assembly GCA_027619145.1). Next base: position 16,631 of record JAQCGA010000008.1, read on the forward strand.
GCGATTGCACGGCGGGCAGAGGAAGCGGTGCGTGCACACCCGCGCCGGGGACGGTCTCTTGTGGCAGCAGGGAAGGGGATCTTGACGGCGAAGGTGGTGTTTGATGCTGCACGGAAAGGAGATCGGTTGGCGTTGGAAATTGTAGAAGAGACGTGCGTGTATCTGGGGATGGGGTTGGCAACGACGATGAATGCATTTGCTCCAGATGTGATTGTGGTTGGTGGCGGGGTGTGCAAGGCAGGTCGAGTTTTGTTTGATCCACTCCGGAGACAGACGGACCGGTTTCTGATGCCGGTGCACCGGCCGCATTTGAAGATTGTTCCGGCGCAGAGGAAGGATCGGTCCGTGCTGTTGGGCGCGGTGGCACTGGCAAAACAACTGGAGAACTGACAGGAGGTTTTTTTGGGGCTGGAATATGATCCAGAGGAAGCTGCTGCTTCGCTGCGCAGGGCGGATAAGAAGCTGGGACGTTTGATGGATCGTGTAGGGGCGTTTGATGTTGAGATGCCGGCGCGACTGGATCCGTTTCAGGCACTGGTTCGGTCTATTATCTATCAGCAGCTTTCAGGGAAGGCGGCGGGTACGATTTATGGCCGGGTGTGTGCGCTGTTTCCCGGGAGGCGACCCGGGATGCGTCGGATTGCAGAGATGCCGGAGGAGCAGTTGCGTGGAGCGGGCATGTCGCGGGCGAAGGTGGCGGCCGTGAAGGACCTGGCCCAGAAAACGCTGGAAGGTGTGGTTCCGGGAGCTCGAGCATTGCAGAAGATGGACGATGCAGAAATTGTGTCCCGGTTGACGTCTGTGCGTGGGATCGGGGAATGGACTGTGCAGATGATGTTGATGTTTCATATGGGGCGCCCGGATGTGCTACCGGTGAAGGACCTGGGGGTACGAAAAGGATTTATGTTGACGTACGGTTTGGCGGAGATGCCGGAGCCTTCTGAAATGATCAACTACTGCGTGCGGTGGAAGCCGTACCGCTCGGTGGCAAGCTGGTATATGTGGCGTGCGGTGGATTTGCATGAACAGTCAAAATAGGGAGTAACGATAAGATGGAATTCAAGACGACGGATTTGTGTGATGCGTTTGAAGATCAGGTGCACGTGGCAGAACCTGTGCTGCGGGATTTTGGTGGCCTGGGAACATTTTCGGGACAGGTTGCAACCGTGCAGGTATTTGAGGACAATGTGCTGGTGCGCAGCATTCTGGAGACGCCGGGAGAAGGCCGGGTGCTGGTGGTGGACGGTGGTGGGTCCACACAATGTGCGCTGGTGGGAGACCAGGTGGCACAGATTGCGTGCGACAATGGTTGGGCCGGGTTGGTGATTCACGGATGTATACGAGATGTGGAAGCTGTGGCGCAGATTTCCATTGGGATCCGGGCATTGGATGCGGTGCCCAGGCGCAGCCGGAAAGAAGGAAAAGGGTTACGCGATCTTCCGGTGTTTTTTGCTGGTGTGGTGTTCCGGGTGGGCTGGTTTTTGTATGCAGATGAGGATGGGTTGATTGTGGCAGAGTCAGATTTGCTGGCGAAGTAAAGAGTGGTGCCGGGCTGTACGTTTTTGTTTTTTGAGGGATGGGTATTTGAAAGGAGCGGTGTATGAGATTGGGGTTTGGCCTGCGCTGGCTGGTTGTGCTGGTTGGAGTAGGACTGTTCGCAGGGTGTGGAGGAGATGATGCACCGGTGCAGTCTGGAGGCTCGGCACCGACGGCTGTGGCCGATGCGGATTATGTAACGACGCCCACTGGGTTGAAATATTATGACCTGAAAGCAGGAGAGGGTGCCACGCCCAGAGCTGCAGATCGTATTTCTGTGCATTATACGGGTTGGTTGGAAAATGGGACCCGGTTCGACAGTTCACTGGATCGAGGACAACCGTCTCTGTTTACGATAGGAGTTGGGCAAGTGATTGCCGGGTGGGACGAGGGTTTGTTAACCATGAAGGTGGGTGGGAAACGGCAGTTGAAGATTCCGCCTGGACTTGGATACGGTCCATCGGGGCAGGGCATTATTCCGCCAAATGCAACGTTGATTTTTGAGGTGGAGCTTTTGCAGATTCTGTGAGAGGCGAATAGGCGAATAGGTGAATAGGTGGGTTTGCTGGTTTGTTGATTATGTGGGGGAGTTGTATGGCTGATTCGACATATCGTGCAGGGATTATTGGGCTGGGATTGATTGGTGGGGCAGATCCGGTGTCGGGGGAGGTGTTGGGACAGAAGGTGAGTGATATGAATGGGACGCATGCGGAGGCGTTACGAGGAAACTCGCGTGTAGGTCTGGTGGCGGGTTCCAGCCGTGACCTGGGGCGACGGGAGCGATTTGAGGCGCGTACGGGGGTTGGCAGTACATATGCAGACTGGGGTGAGATGCTGAAGAAAGAGCCTCTGGATATTGTGAGTGTGGCGACCTATGCGCCGGTACATGCGGAGATTGGAATTGCATGTGCAGAGCATGGGGTTCGAGTGATTTATTGCGAGAAGCCGGTGGCCACCCGGTTGCCGGATGCGGAACGGCTTCTGGCGGCGTGTGAGAAGGCTGGAGCGTTGCTGGTGATTAATCACAACCGGCGCTTCAATCCAAATTATCGGAAATTGCGGGACCTGATTGTACAGGGAGGGCTGGGGGAGTTGACATCGGCCATGTTACAGTGGGGCTCTGGTCGGTTGGGCAATGTGGGCACACATATGTTTGATACCATTTGCATGCTGACGGGGCAGAAGGTGGAAGCGGTATCCGGGGCGCTGGACCTGGCGGGGCGGCCGGATTGCCGGGGGGCACAGTTCCAGGATCCGGGTGGATGGGGGATGCTACGTTTGACGGGTGGGGTGGTTGTGACGGTGGATGCTGCAGACTATGGACGGGTGCCGCCTGTGATTGCTGTGAATGGTACGGAAGGCCGGGCAACGGTTCGAGGTAGTGAGGTGACGGTAGAACGGTGGGATGGGAATGAGGAAGTATGGCCGGATCCGGAGAAAGTAAAAACGTCGATGGACAATGCTGTAGAAGAGATTGTGGCGTGGCTGGATGGCGGGTTCACGTTTCCGTACGATGCGCGGGATGCCGTGCATACGATGGAGGCCATTGTGGCGTTTCATTCTTCCCATGCACATGATGCGGCCTGGGCATCTCTTCCGCTCAGAGGGGAAGAGCGAGATTGGGAAGTGTTGAGCGGGTGAGGTTCCAGAGGCGTTTGTGTCTGGATTTTTAAAGGAGTGTGTATGGACTGGGTTCCGTTTCCAGATTCTCGTTTACAGGTGTGTGGGTTGCCGTGGTTTTCTGAGACGACGCCAAATTTGTGGCGGTTTCCGGAGCGGATGAAAGACGGGTTGCCCGAAACGCTGTTCGACGCCGGGCGTCAGACGGCGGGTGTGCGGATTCGGATGCGGACGAATACAGGGGCGCTTTCGCTCCGGGCGAAATTCCCGAAGTTTTCGATTCGTACGAATATGACGATGTTTACCGCGCACGGGATTTCGACTTATGTGAACGGGCAATGCTGGTCTGCGCGGATTCCTGGGGCAGATGGCGGAGACGCAGAGCTGTTGTTGTTTGACGGTGTGGCGCAGGAGATGCGCGAAATTTGTCTGTATCTGCCGCTGTACGGATCGGTGGAAGTTCTGGAGGTGGGTGTGGATGAAGGGGCGGCGTTTGAGACGCCTGCACCGTTTGCGGTGGAAAAGCCAGTGGTGTTTTATGGGACATCGATCACGCAGGGAGGATGCGCATCGCGGCCGGGGTTGAGTTACCAGGCGATGCTGACGCGGGCATTGAATCTGGATTATGCCAATTATGGGTTCAGCGGGAAGGGCAAGTGCGAACGGGTTGTTGCGGAGCGGCTGGCAGAGATCGATGCAGGATGTTATGTACTGGATGTGGGGCAGAATTCATCGGTAGAAGAGATGGAGGAGCGTTTTCAGCCGTTTTTGGAGGTGCTTCGAGAGGGATGCCCGGAGGTGCCGTTGCTGGCAACAACGCCCATTTTTTATAATGCGGAGCTGTGGTCTACGGGATTTCAGGCCGGAGTGGGACGGAAGCGCGAGATTATCCGGTCTTCGGTACAGGTCAGGCAAGAGGCAGGGGATAAAGGGGTTTTTCTGCTGGAGGCGAAGGACTATTTGAGTGGCGAGTTTTCGGACGGAGCGGTGGATGGCGGACATCCGAACGACCTGGGGTTTGAGCGGATGGCCAATTCGATGCGACCGGTGCTGGCGAAGATTCTGAAGGTGGGGTAAGCAGATAGGAGTGTGTGATGGTTGTGCGTGGTGTGCTTTTTGATCTGGACAATACGCTGGTGGACCGAGTGCGTTCGCTGGATGTTCTGGCGGCAGAGCTGGTGGGGGTTTTTTCTGCGGACCTGGGCGATGTAGATGTGGAGGTGGTTGCAGAAGTTCTCCGGAAGGCGGACGGAGGTGGGTACCGGGAGAAGGAGCAGGTGTTTGCACAGATCCTGAGTGCGCTTCCCTGGGAGGATCGGCCGGAGGTGGGGGACATAAAGGATTTCTGGTATACGACATTTCCCAAGTGTACGTGTGCTGTAGCAGGGTTGCACGAGGTGTTGGAAGCGCTTCAGGGACAGGGGATCAAACTGGGAATTGTGACGAATGGGTCAGAGGCGATGCAAAACGCCAAGGTGGACCGTCTGGACGTGCGGGTGTATATGGAGACGGTTGTGGTTTCGGAGAGTGCAGGCGTGAAGAAGCCGGTTGCCAGAATTTTCGAGGTGGCACTGGAAGACCTGGGGTTGATGCCGGAAGAGGTGTGTTTTGTGGGCGATCATCCGGAAAACGATATGGCGGGCGCTACTCGCGTGGGTATGATTCCGGTATGGGTTCGGGGGCACCATTCCTGGCCGACGGGGCAGAAACCGTTGGCGTACGAGATTGGTGGCCTGATGGATCTTGTGGATCTGATTGAGAATGAGAAGCCCAAATGAATATCGAGAAGACGCTGAAGCGACTGAGGAGACTGTTGGAAGCGGACGATTTTTGTTTGACGGACCGGGTGTATGAAGGGACGAAACGCCTTTTTTTTTCTTGTTCGGGAGACCCGGGTTTGCACGCAGAGTTAATGGCGCACACGGGGGAGTATCTCCGGGACGAGTTTTTGTTGAATACGGATGGAACCGGCGCGGCATTTGAACCGCCGGAATCTGTGCAGGAAGACTACCGGAAGGTTTGCAATTTGCGGCCGGGGTTTACGCGCTGGTTCCGGGAGGTGAGTGGAGAAGCAGGCG
>JAQCGA010000531.1 GCA_027619145.1 bacterium
CGCTGGGCTTCGGTGAGACTCCCCGGAGCAATGTTTTGAAGTTGCCGGGGTCTGTCTGCTGCTCCGGCGAATTCTACCTGGCGGATGACAGAAGATTGGGCCAGAGAGGCCTGGGGTGTGAATCCGCCAGCTTTTACGATGAGTTCTTCCAGGGTGAGTCCTTTTCCTATGGAGTAGGCGCCAGGGAAATAGACTTCGCCCTGCAAGAGAACGTGTTTTTCTTTTCCTTCTATATAAAGCTTGTCGTTGGCCTGTAGCTCAAAGTTTGCGACAGGGTCACCTGTCTGTGCCAGCGCCAGGTCGATTGGGACACGCTTTTCTGGCATGTTGTTTCGAGAGGGGCGCAGGAGTTTGGCCGTAGAGATTTCGGGATTTCCGGCCAGACCCCCGCCTAATTGGATGAGGTCCCATACGCGATCTCCGGGTACGAACTCGTAGGTGCCCGGCAGTTGTACCGCGCCGGAGACGCTAAATGAATCTGTCCGAACCGGCACATAAATCTGATCTCCGTCCAGGATAAAGGGGTTGTGCTGAATGTCTCCGGACAGACGCCACAAGGCCAGGTCTGCTTTACGGTCTGCGGTTTGTGTCTGGCCATTTTCACCGGTGCGCAGAATTTGAATATTACGCAGGGAGGCCCGGCCTTCCGGGGGGGCTGTGAAGCCGCCGGCTTTCTGGATGAGTTCGGATACCTGTTCTACACCTTCTACCAGGTAGGTGCCCGGAGCCTGAACTTCGCCAATGACGTTTACGGGAAAACTGCGCAGGCGGGAGAGGGTGATATGGATGTCCAACTGCCGGAAGCGATTCTGAATGGCGTTCCGGATGGCTTCGTGCGCCTGGGCCAGGCTCAGGCCGGCCACCGGTACGGCACCTATGTACGGAAGGACCAGTTTGCCTTCGGCACCAATGAGAACTTCAAAAACCTCGGGTGTTTCTCCGCTGTCTACAAGAATGGTGAAGGTGTCTCCGGGACCCACAATGTACCGTCCGGATCCAATGACAGCGTCATAGCCAGATTTGCCCACGCGGCCCACATCGAACATGGCTCCCATCTGGTCATTTGAGAGCCCGCCCTTGCCCGAGAAAAGCCCTCCATCAGGTTTTTTTTCACTGCTCTGGGCGTAACTCACAACAGGTTGAGCTCCCAGGCTCAAGACGAGCAAGAAAACCGTAAACCGGAGGATGCGGGTTCTGGCGTTGTTTTGGGACAGGTTCTGTAAAGAAAATATCATTCGACAGTGACTCCATCCGAATCAATTTCAAGTACGTGGGCATCGGCTTCAATGCCCTCTTGTTTCCAGGCGGCAAGCATTGCAGCCTGAACGGTTTCTGCATGTTGTTCGGTGAATGCCAGCAGGGTGGGGCCTGCGCCGCTGAGGCACGCGCCCAGTGCACCTGCTTGTTGTGCTGCGTTCAGTACCTGGTGAAAGCCCGGTACGAGTGGTGCGCGATAGGGTTGGTGCAGGCGGTCTTGCATTCCAGCGCGCAGGGCCTGGAAGTTGCCGCTGAGAAGGGCCGCGGTAACCAGGCAGGCACGGCTGACATTGAACGTGGCATCTTTATGGGAAACTTCTTTGGGGAGTGCAGCACGCGCTGCACTGGTTTGAAGTTCGAACCGGGGCACGACGACCACGGTTTTTAACCCGGGTGGAGGTAAGACGCGGATGCATTCCACGTGCCCGTCTGAAAATGAAGAAACGGTAAGGCCACCCAGCAGGCAGGCGGAGACGTTGTCTGGATGGCTCTCCAGTTCGGTGGCCAGGTTGAGAAGTTCGGTTTGGGAAAAGGGTTCTCCACACAGGAGGTTGGCTGCGGTGATGCCTGCAACAATGGCGGTGGAGCTGCTGCCCAGGCCGCGGGCAAGTGGGACGCTGTTGTGCATGTCCACTTCCATGCCCGGTAGAGATTTTCCGGCGCGTTCTGCGGCCGATTTTGCAGATTGAAAAAAAAGATTGTTCTCGTCTTGTAAAAGTTGATCCGCGCCTTCTCCGGTAATTTTGAGATGCAGACGCTGGTCGTTTGTGGTACGGATGGTGATCCGATTGTACACCGTAAGGGCCATGCCCAGTGTATCGAAGCCGGGGCCCAGGTTGGAGGTGGAGCCGGGCGCCCGCAGGCGGATTTCCATTTATGTCTCCTTGACGAGTTCGGCGCAGACCAGATCGGCCAGAAGCAGGCCCCGGCGGGTGAGCCGGATGCGGCTTCCAGCCCGCTCGAGCAGGTGGTCTGAGAGCAGGCGGTTGAGGTGTTTTTCGGTTGGGCGGCCAGCCACCAGGGTTTCAGGAAACCCTTCGTTTCGGCGCAGGCCCAGGAGGATTTGTTCAACGAAGCGATTCTCTTCGGTGATTTCCTCTTCGTCTTCCTGGGCCAGACCGTGGGCTTCTACCTCTGTTATATACGCCATGAGTTCTGCAATGTTCCATGCGCGTCGATCCCCCTCAAAGGAGTGGGCCGAGAGGCCTACACCCAGGTAGGGTTGCCGTTCCCAGTAGGCCAGATTGTGCCTGGACGCGAACCCCGGGCGTGCAAAATTGGAAACTTCGTACTGGATGTATCCGGCATGGGCAAGGCGGTCCAGGGCCAGTTCGTACATGGTGGCCTGGTCTTCTTCGGGCGGTAGCGGCAGGCGGCCTTTTTGAAGCCTGCGATTGAAGAGCGTGCCGGGTTCTATTGTAAGGCCGTACACGGACAGGTGTTCTGGGGCGAGTTCAATGGCTCGGTCCAGGGTTGCTTGCCAATCACACACGGTTTGCTCGGGTGCGCCAAAAATGAGGTCCAGGTTGAGGTTGCTAAAGCCAGCCCTGCGGGCAACAGCAACCGCCTCTATGGCCGTTTCGGTGTTGTGGCGGCGGCCCAGGGCTTTGAGCGCCCGGTCATCCAGGGCCTGTACCCCCAGGCTGAGTCGGTTGATGCCCAGGTTCCGTAAAGCGGCAAAGCGGTCCTGGTCGTCCGGGTTGGCTTCGGCGGTGATTTCCGCATCTTCTGGAACGTGAGCGGTTTCAGATACCGCTTCCAGGAAACGCCCCAGATCTTTTGCAGGTATTTCCGAGGGGGTGCCGCCACCGAAGTAGATGGTTAAAAAGGTGGGACATCCGGTGGGTTTGCGGGTGCGATATTCCTGGATGAGCGCGTGGATGTACCGTTCGGCCAGGTGGGTTTTTTGTACCACAAAGGCGAAATCGCAGTATGGGCAGCGGGAGCTGCAGAAGGGGATGTGGGCGTAAAGGCTGTACATAGGAGTATGTCATTAGAGTAGGGGCGACCCACCGGGTCGCCCGAGCTTGGCCGTTTACCGGATCAGGTTTCCAATTCGGTTCCAGCGGGTTCGCTCAAAGACGTGGGACAGGTTGTAAAGCACGACCTCCGGAATGGACGTGAGCCCTGTGTATTCGGGTGCTTCGGGATCCGGAGCCCAGGACCAGTAGAAGATGAAGGCGTTGCCTTTGATGTTTTTTTCTGGCAGAAACCCCCAGAACCGGCTGTCTTCGCTGTTGTCCCGGTTGTCGCCCATAACAAAGAGCTGACCCGGCGGAACGGTGATTGGGCCGAGGTTGTCGCGCACACCATTGGGAGATGTTTTGGGAATGATAATTGGGTCAGTGTATTGGGAGTGTGGCGGATCAACGGCGC
>JAQCGA010000532.1 GCA_027619145.1 bacterium
CTCGGAGGCCACACCAGGCCCGGTTGATTTTCCGAGAAGCCCTGGAAGCCGATTCCACCTTAATTGCGGCGAGGTACGGGCTGGGACGTGTGTACCTGGAAATGCTGGATAACTCGAAACGAGCTGCAGACAACCTGGAAGTTGCGTTGCGAATCGATTCGACTTATGTAGATGCACATTATCTGATGGGCCGCGCATATATGGCCATGGGTAAAAAAGGCGAGGTTGTGGAAGAAGCACAGGCCGCGCTGCGACACGACCCGAACCACGCGCTGTCTTACCTCTTGCTTGCCGAGTTTTACCTGGCCCAGAAGAAGATCGATTTGGCAATGGAGAACTTCGAAGCCTTTCTGAGCCATCAACCTGAAGATGAGGGCACGGCATTTGATTTTGCGATGGATTTGCTAAAGCTGGAGAAGTATGATGAGGTGTTCCAAATTGCTTCGCTGATGAACGAACTGAATGGTTTGCCGCTACGGGCGCAGGCCCGAATGGGATGGGGCGACTATGCAGATGCCCGGTCTGAATTCGAGCGGTATATTGCATTGTTGCCTCGCCAGGAGCGAGAGGTGTATTACGATATTTCGCTGGTGGGTTTGCCAGAAGACGTGGAAGCGTTCAAAAACACACCGATCGAAGAACGCGACGTATTTTTACGAAAATTCTGGTTGACGCGGGATCCATTCAAAACCAGTGGCGGCGAGAGGCGCCGAGCCGAGCATTATCGCCGCGTATGGCATGCCCTCGCATTTTATGGCAAGTTTCAGTGGCCCTTTGATCGTCGGGGCGCGGTGTACGTGCGTTATGGAGAACCAGATTGGCAGTCTGCGTGGAATAATATGAATGCTGTGGTGCCCGTGAAAGTGCAGCGTGTCCAGGAGCGGATGGCTTTTCAATTGTACGGCCGTGAGGCGATAGGGATGAATTTTATCGGACCGGTTTTCCCCGTTCGTACAGAACGAACGGCGGATCGTTCTATGAGCCGGGGAACGTATGGCACTTCGTCTCAACCGCTTACCACTGTGAACGAGATCGATTTTGGCCTGGAGCTTTACAAGCCAGTCACAACAGGAATGGACCGGTCTTCTGTTGGGTGGGAGGTCTGGGTTTATACAGATATAGGGAACGGGCTGGAGGTTGTGTTTACAGATGAGTTTTATTCGGGAATTTATGACTTTGCGCCGCAACCGGTGCCTACCGGGGACGATATTCGCGAGTACAATATTCAGCAAAGTGCGATGCGCAATATGATCAGCCGGTTGCCCACGCTTTCTCCTGGTGCCCGAATAGACCGGCTGGCCAAGGACCTGCCAGAGCGGTACGATATTTCAAACCTGGAGCCTCTTGAGTTCTACTATGAAGTGCTCACCTTTCGTGGAGAAAATGGCCAGGCAGACATTCAGATGAATTTCGGGTTGCCGCTTGACTATGTGATGGAAGAAGAAGATGTGGATACAACGATCCTGATTGAGAGGCGGATCACGTTGCTGGATGGAGAGGCGTTGCCGGCCCAAAAGAGGCGCGAAAATCTAGGGGTTCCGGTTTCTGTGCATTCTATGGGGAAAAACCAGGTTGCAGTGGACCGGGTGGACCTGGCAGCCGCTCCGGGCACGTACCAGCTTGCACTACAGATGTCTCGGGTACATACGGACCGGATGCAGGCCTATAACCAGGAAGTTGAAGTGCCCGATTACTTCAGCGGCGAACTGATGCTGAGCGATCTGCAACTTGCCCAGGAGGTAACCGAGGCAGATCTGGCATCCACTGACAAGTTTGTGCGGGGCAAGTGGCAGATTCAACCTTCCCCATCTCGTGCTTTCCGGGTTGGAGATCCGCTTTTTGTTTATTTTGAGATTTATAGTCTTACACGAGACGCATTTGGCAATACGCGCTACGAAATTGGATATGAAGTTCGAAGCAGAGGAAAAAAAAGAATCAAGACTCAGGCGAAGAAACCCAGTGGTGAAACCGTTGCCGTGCGATACGAACAGATTGGTACCGAGACAACTGTATACGATTATGTAGAACTGAATCTGGGAGACGCCAGGCCCGGACACTATACTGTTTTGATGAGCCTGAAAGATTTGAATACGGGCAAAGAAGCGGTGCAAGAGAGCAAATTCCAGATTCTGAAGTAGGGTAAGAAACGAGCCGGGGTTGCTTCTAATGGTTCTTCTGGTATTTTCTTCAAGGAGACAAGGGTAAACTGGCTTTGTGGGTTTATTTCAATTTAAGTATTGTTTTTTATGATTTTAGTTGATAAGGAAGCTTTTGATCCCAGATCTTTTTTCTTACGAAAATGCTTGACAAAAGCATTTTTAGGAACTACATTATTCACGTTTTAGCAATAGGAATATCAGGGATTTAGAAAAAGGTTGACACTGCTTTTGTATCTGGCTATCTTTTTGAAGTGGAATTATTCAGGTGATGGGAACGATTATGTGTGTTCATAGAATTCGCTTCAGATTGTGATACGCCGGGGCTAACCGTCATTCAATTTTCCAATGTTCGGTTGTGCCTTTTTTTATTTTTACTATCATATCGAGTTGAACTAGATTAAGATTTGCCGGGTTACATTCTCAAACTTGCTTGAAGGAGGTGAATGCTGAGGAAAGCGAAAGCAGAAGGTTTTTTGTAGTATCCTGTGGGGATGTGTGTGGAGTGGAGAGGTAGTTTCCGTCTCAACGTAGGGAGGTGAATCGATGAGAATTGTTCGTGTTTTCTTCTGCAGCCTTCTGGCGCTGGTAATTCTGGGTATTGGAGATGGTAGTGCCCAAGCGCAAGAAGGTAGGTGGGGGGTCGGTGGATTTATTGACTATAATATCCCGATCCTGAAGTTGCGTGACCGGTGGGATAATGCGGCCAAATATGGTGGTACGATCAGCTATGTGGCCAGCCAGTCCTCCATAATCGAAATCGAGTATCATTACTCGAAGTTCGACGATGGGAAACCCGCGTCTCAGCCGTTTACTTATATTGACGGCAATGAGTACCGAAGCCCCAACAGCAAGTCCGAAATCACGTTTAACAGTGTGGTTGTAAACGGTCTGCTGTTCCTGGGCGAAGAAAACTCAATGCACGGGTTCAAGGCCAAGGATTACCGCTATTATATGTTGGTAGGTGGTGGCCTCTATCGGTATAAAGCTGTCAACGAGAAGCTGGTTAATCCCCGGCAGACGACAACTGCTATCAATATGAATAATTTGCTGGATACCCAGATTGATCAGCGTTATACTCTGGGCGGCAACTTTGGATTTGGCGTCGAGGGGTTTGTAATAGATAACCTCTCTGTAGATTTGCGTGGGCGTTATACGTTTGTTGTAGGTGAATTACGGCCCTTGCTTTATTATAATTTGGAGCGCACCCGGCCTCTGCACACGCTGGATGTGGGTGCTTCTCTCAAGTTTTATTTTTGGAGATAGGCCGGGAGAAATTGCAGTACGCCGGGGTAACATAATAGCTAAGGAGGCTATATCATGAAGCGTAAGCTTCTGTTTTTCGGTGTTGTAGCTGCGGTTACAGCATTGTTCATTGGCGCGGGCGACCTGTTGGCCGGTACTACGGGTAAGGTCAACGGTGTCGTCCGGGACCAGAGCGGCGAAGCGCTGCCTGGAGCAAACGTGGTGCTCAAAG
>JAQCGA010000533.1 GCA_027619145.1 bacterium
TGCCACTTGTGTTGAAGCTGATGGCGCAGAGAGGCGTGGAGTCCACGGGCCAGGGCAAAGGTAAGGGCGAGGGCGTGTTCAGAGACCTGGATGGCGTGTACGCCGCTGGCGTTGGTGACGATGATATTTTCATTTGCGATCGGGGGAGCGTGGCGGCCGTCCATACCGGCGCTGGTGGTCTGGATCCATTTGAGGTTCTGGGCCGCTTCGAGAATTTCGAGGTTGTAGACGCCGAAGAGGATATCGGCATCTGCGATGGCGGTGAGGACGTTTTCTTTATCGGCCATGACGACGTTGGCGTTGGGGGCGGTGCGCTGGACCTGTTGTTTGAGTTCTTCGGTGACGGGAGGATGCAGGACGATTTTCATGGGGGCTCCGGGGGTTATGTTTTCGTGCGGCGGTTAGTGACGATTTTCGGTAGATCACGAGACCCGATATATTGGCCCGGACATCACCTGCGTTAGTCAACCGTAGGGGCGAGGCATGCCTCGCCCTGGTGTTTTTCGGCCGGTTGCAGGCGGGCGGGGAAACCCCGCCCTTACAGCCAATGCAAAAAAACGTCTGATTCTATCATTTTTTCAATTCTTCGAGCAGGTCTTTGACGTAGGCTACGCTTTTCTGGTCGCCGTAGAACTGGTCGCCCAGGCGGAGGCCTTCAATGGCAATACAGCCGTCATATCCGGCGTTGACCATGGCGGTGAGGGCGAAGCGGTAGTCGATTTCGCCGTCTGGAAGGGGAACCTGGAGGAAGATGGCGTGCTGGACGTCCGGGATGTGGACACGGGTGAGGTTCTTGCAGTGCCAGTATCCGGCTCGTGGCGCGAGGGAGCAGATGGCGTCTTCGCAGGTTTCTTCGGGGGTTTCGTAGGTCCAGTAGATGTTGCCCAGGTCCGGGTTGACGCCGACGTTTTCTCGATTAATGAGATCCAGGAGATGGTGGGCGGACCAGGAGTTGTCGCAAATGGTGTGCTGATGGATCTCTACGGTAAGGTTCAGATTCAGATTGGCAGCGATGTCGGCGGCTTTTGTGAGTCCGCGGGCGGTGCGGTCGTAGTTTTCTTCTGAGGCCAGTCGGCTGGAACCCTGGGAGACCGGCTGGCCGAGGCCGCTGCCGGGACCGCCAGGATCGCGCATGCCTTCGCCCAGGATGGTGTTGACGAGGTCGGCGCCAATCCATGAAGCGTAGTGGATGGCGTCTTCGAGACGTTTCTGGTTGGCGGTGGCAGTGCGGGGGTGCGTCAGGCCGCCGCCGCCGCGTACTGCCAGGCAGGGAACGTGGGCATCTTCGAGTTCTTTGCGAAGGGCCTGGACGGTAGCTTCGGTGACTTCGCCACTGTCGGGAAGGGCGGGACGGAGTTCAACGCCGTCGAAGCCCATGTCCCGAATTTTCCTAAGGAAGGCTTTCCGCTGTGCCGGGTCGGGCGGAAGGTCGGTGGTGGTGGTGGCTGTGGGGTAGAGGGTGCAGCGGCGGATGGCGTAGACGATGTGCATAAGTGTCCTCCGGGTTCGGGTGGAGGTGGCATAACAACCGCCGGTCCGGGATGGGTTCGGGAGCAACGATCTTATTTATGGGATGATTTGGCGAAGAAGTCAAGTTTCCTCCGACCAGCCAGGGAAAGAGAATTTGTTGACTGAATGGAATAAAGCAGGTTCCCTGCTGTCCCTCCGCTTTTGGGTTGACATGATCGGGTGAAGAGAATCATCTTGTAAAGGCAGAAAACATCAAGCTGGGTGAGGAACGACGGGTTGTCGACCGGTGGCTGAACATTCTCGAATGATTTTGAATCGGAAGGAGAAAGGGTATGCGATATCGAAGGCTGGGTCGTACGGAGCTGGAGGTTTCGGAACTCGGGTTCGGAGCGTGGGAGATTGGCTGGACGCCTGTAGAAGAGGGCGAAGAAGTAGGAAAATTGCTCAACCGTGCGCTGGATATGGGAATCAACTTTATTGATTCTTCCGCGGCTTATCGCTGGAGTGAAGAGCTGATTGCGAAATATATTGGACATCGCCGGGAGGAATTTTTCTTTGCTACGAAGTGTGGTTCCGGGCGCGTATTGCAGCCGGATGGAGAGTGGGTGCAAACGCTGGATTATTCTGCGAAGGCGATCGAGCCCCAGATTGATCGAAGTCTGCAGCGGTTGAAGACGGATTACCTGGATTTGATTCAGCTTCACAGTCCGGATTATGAGGATGTGGCGTTTGGGGATGGGCTGGAGGGGCTGAAAAAGGCGCAGGCGCAGGGAAAGGTACGATTCATCGGGTTGTCTGCAGACGGAGACGCGGCGTGGAAGGCCGTGGCGGTAGGGGAATACGATACGTTGCAGCTTACGTATAATGTACTCGATCAGGAGCCTGCGGAGGTGATTGCCGCCGCCCGTGAGAAGGATATGGGGATTATTATCAAAGGTCCGGTTGCCAATGCGATTTATGAGAAGCCCAGGCCGGATACCGGCAGTGTCGCTTTGTGGGACCGGGCCAGGACGGTGCTGGGGCATGATGTGGTAGGAGATTTATCTCGGGTGGAGGTTGCGCTGAGATGGTTGCTGGACAATGCGAATGTACATACGGCGATTGTTGGCACGACCAATCTCAAGCATCTGGAGGCCAATGTGGCCGCAGCGGAGCGCGGCGGTTTGCCCGAAGAGATGCTGAAGGAGATCCGGCAAAGATACGGCCAGGGGGAATAGGCACCGGTTCGGTTTTTGTGTTGTGGAGCGCCGGTTTTTACACGGTTACGGTTTGAGCTTTTCCTCCAGGAATGCGTACGCAATGGCGTGTTGTGGGCTGGTGAAGCCGTGGCCTTCGGTGTGGATGATCTGGCGGAAGTTTTGTTCGACGCCGTACAGGGCGAAGACGCTGGAGACGGTTTTTGCCATTTCTTCAAGGACGGGGCGGGTGAGCGATTCTTCTTCCAGGGTATATTGAAAGTCATTGAGCGCACTGATGGGCATGATGGCCCTCGGTGCGGCCAGGGCCAGGTAGTCGTGCAGGTCGATGGGGAAGGGTTTACCGGCGTAGCAGTAGGGGCGGAGGAAGGGGCGGCCGATCCACCAGCCGGTGCGGGCATGGTTGAAGGGGTTTTTGGAGAAGCGTGCGGGCCAGTCTCCACAACTGGAGACACCGGCTTTGATGCGGGGTTCCAGAGCCATAGCATGAATGGTAATGCCGCCGCCCTGGGAATGGCCGATGGAGCCGATGCGTTCGGGATCTACTTCGGGTTGGGTTTCGAGAATGTCGATGGCGCGAGAGAGGTCCCAGAAGTCTTTTCCGCGAATGGACCATTCGGGATGTTTCTCGTAAAAGGGTGCGGTGTCGAAGTCGCGCAGGCCCTCGAATTTGCGTTCGTTGGCGGTAAGGAGATCCCAGGCAAAGGTGATGAAGCCGCGCTGAACCAGATGGAGAGCGTAGGATAAGCTCTGGCCTTTTTCGGAGGTGTCGGTACCGATGACCTGTTCTTTTCCGAAGGGTGTGGTCTGGTGGATGCAGAGGACGGCGGGCGTTTTTCCGGTGCGGTTTTTGGGGATGAGGACGTAGGCGTTGATGCGTTCGTCCGGTTCCACGTTGTAGGCAATGGTGCGCCGGATGTGATCGCCGAAGTCGGTTTCATCTGTGACTTCCGGGCTCAGTGGGC
>JAQCGA010000534.1 GCA_027619145.1 bacterium
TTCGTCGTAACTCGGCTGAATGGTCTCTCCTGGTGGCACGACCAGGAAATCCTTCTCCGGCCACGGTCCATCAAACCACCGCTGGAACAACCCCAGATCTCCCTGTACCACCTCAAAATCCCACCCTCGATCCTCACAGATCTCTCGTGCCCACTGTTTTGCCGGCAGGTGTTTGCTGAACTCAAAATCGATAAACACACCCTTAGAGTAGTGGTTTGTCCAGTTGCCCATGGTCTCAATCAGGTACCTGGCATTCTCCTCTCCGTACTTCTCCAATAGTTCCTCGTAATTGAGCTGAACACCCAATCCTGCACCCTGCTTACGGTCTGGCCGCTCTCCACCCCGGTCCCGGTGTTCCAACCAGCCTGTCGTAAAATAGTACGCACCCGAATGCCCCATGAAGAAGTCCGTATACCGTTCTTTGGAACCCAGAAAAAAAGTGATGCAGTCATGCGCCCTCGGAATAATCAGCTGTGTATGGGCAGCCCGTAGCCCCGTCAGCATATGGTTACACAACCCGTAACCCAGCAAAATACCTTCAAATCGGCCGGGTTCCACCGCATCAATCCGTTCCTGGATGCGATGTACTCCCACCTCCGGATTATCGTGATATCCCTGGCTCAAAAACTCCATATCCACCAGGTTGGTAGACCGCGCGGCGCAATAACTGATCTCCCGGAAAGCCACTTCACATGCGATCACTTTCAGGTACACACGTCCTCCTTTGCGGTTCGGCTGCGCCACAGGGGACGCGCCCAGGATCCCTCTGGAACTCGAACGACTCATCCTCCCGCCCCCGCCACAAACACCGTAGCATCCTTCAGACGCTCCTGCCCTTCATCACCCCATCCCTCCATCTTCATCTGCCTTCGGTACCGCTCGTGTTCCTGTTCAGAAAGCGCCATCGTTCACACTCCAACCTTTTGATTTGAAGCTCAACCCCTCCCGTAGCCCTCGGCCACGTCCACCAGTGCCATAAAATTCCGCGCCCCCTTCTCTGTATAGGTCCCGGAGGCTGTACCACCCAGCAGGTACCCATCTGGGCCTGCCTGTTCCAGGCAGACCCTCGCCATCGCTTTCACCTCTTCCACATCGCGGGTCTCCACAACCTCCATATCGTCCAGATTGCCCACCAGGCAAACACGATCTCCTATCCTCTTCTTCACCTCTGCGAAGTCTGCATCTCCCCATGGAGGAGCTTCTACCGGATCCAGCGCATCAATTCCCAAACTGGCAAACCGTTCCAAAAATTGCATCACCGGCCCGTGGTTGTGAAAGTAGGCCATCGCTCCGTACCGGTGCATAATCGACACCAGCTCCGTATCAAACGGCACCACCAGTTCGTCGAATCCGCGCGGGCCCAGTTGCACACTTGCATATTCCCCACCAATAATTCGGAACGCATCTACACCCGCCCTGCACAACGCCTCTGCGTATGCGTTGGCCCGATCCGCTGCTACCTGTGTTAACTTTCGCACCTGTTCCGGCGCATCGGCCCATGCCAGGCAAAACCCCTCTGGAGAAAACCAGGACGCGGGCAGACACACCGCATCGGCCACCCCCACCATCACCAGCGCGTCTTCTCCCACCTCGGCTTTACGCCTGTGAAATGCTGCCGCATCCACCCTGGGCAGCTCGTACGGAATAGACAGAAACCGTTCCACATCGTCCAGCGTTTCCAGCGGAAACTTCACCGTAGCAGACGTAATGGCCGTGCGCTGTACTCTTCGTTCCAGGTCTCCCTTTGGGGTGTGGATCACCGTCACCGTCACGTCCCCTTCCTCACGGGATTCCCTCTGCGCTTTTGTACCCAGAAACGCGTCACCATCTCCGCCCACGGTCAAAATGGGATCCGTCTTACGGATCAATTCTCGGGCTACGCTCCCTTCCGGATCCAGGTGTCCCAGCCCGAACGGCGTAACTGGCACCCGGTCCGGTCGCTCCAACCGCATAGCCGCTAAAATTCTCTCTCTTGATGTCATCTGCCCTCCACCTTCAATACCGCCCGTATTCCCGCACCGTATCGTACATTGCCCGCAGATTCTCCAGGCTCACGCCAGGAGGCAAATTGTTTCCTTCTCTCAGCGTGAACCGTCCACCCTCCAGAATACCGGTATCCAGAATCCGCTTCACTTCCTCCCGTACACTTTCCGGGGAAGCCTGCCCCAAAAACATCACCGACGGCCCACCTCGGATCTCCACATCGCAGCCCACCTGGTCTCTTACCCATCCAAAATCCATAGGAAAACCAGTATCAAACGACTGGACATCCAGTTCGTCCCGTAAAAACCGAAAATACCGCGTGGCGTCACCGCAAAGGTGGATCGCATTGGGCCCACCTTCCGAAAACGCATCAATCAGTCGCCGGTGAAATGGCATCACGACGTCCTGGTACATGGTTGTGGAAATCGACTGTACCGCATCATCTGCAAATGCATACCCGCGTGTCTTCAACGGCAAGCCCAGCCGTTTTCGGTATGCGGTAATACGACAGATGGTCGCCTCGGTAATAAAATCCAGCAGCTCGATTGCGTACTGCGGGTCCGCCGCTAGATCCGTGTAAAACTCGCTCGCGCCACGTAAATTACAAGCCACGGTCACCGGTCCATCCGTACCCAGTCCGGTGGGTGTCACGCTGGCAATGGGCTTCCCTTCCCAGGTAAATCCCTCCGCCTGCTTCTGTTTAAAAAAATCGTAATACGCCCAGTTGCGCCACATCCACCCATGTGAAAACGGATCTGGCACCCCATCCTCGAAGAGCATCCTCTTCTGTGCTTCGTCCTGCAACAACGGCTGCGAATCTGGCACCTCTCCGTCGAAGTACTTCATCTCACATCCGAACCAGCCCGCCTCGTACGCGTTCTGAAAATCCACCGACACACTCCACCCCTTCTCAGGCGGACCCATCTCCACATCTTGAGGTACATTCCTGCAAACCCAGCTCTTGTGCTCCAGTTGCCGCGTCAGCATAATTTCTGGGTCGTTGAAATATTGCTCGAACGTCACCTCCTGCGGATTCGCCTCGTGGTGAAACATCGTGTACCGCGGATTCACCCCAAGGACCATCGGCACACGCACCGGCTTACCCCGATGGTATGCCTCCCACACGGCGCGGACTTCTTCATTGTGCTCTTCGTAATCCACCACACGCATCCCACACCTCTCCCGCTTCCGATTCTGGATGGCAGACTGCCGCCAGAATTCGCTCCCGACCCGTCATCGCTGCCTTTGGCATAGACGCCCCTCCGAAAACAAGAAAGACGGCAGATTGCCCGAGCCTACCGTCACCGATCCTCCGAGGCGTTGCTCTCATCCTTCTTTCAGGCTGTTGATCAACTCCTGCGCAATTTCGGCCGCACTGGCTGCATCGGGCGCAAAACCGTCTGCACCAATCTGTTTTGCGTAGGCTTCAGTCACAGGGGCACCGCCCACCATCGTTCTCGCCTTGTCCGAGAGCCCTGCTTCTTTCAAGGCATCTACCGTCGTCTTCATCGAAGGCATCGTCGTTGTCAGCAATGCAGACATACACACAATCTGGGCGCCATTCTCTTGAACAGATTCGATAAACTTCTGTGGTGCAACATCAATGCCCAGATCAATCACCTCGAACCCCGCCCCTTCCAGCATCAT
>JAQCGA010000535.1 GCA_027619145.1 bacterium
TACGTCACTGGCCAGAAATACCTCAAGGCTGGACGACGCTGTTGTTGCTTTGTTTTTGAAGTGGGACAGTGCTTCGGGATCCCTATCGTACACCGTTGTAGGATATCCCTTCTTGATGATATTTTCACACATTCCACGGCCCATCTTGCCAACACCTATAAATCCAACGCTTCGCATTGCTTCTCCCTCATGTCATGACTTTTCAGAGCAGGCCAACTCGGTTCCGGCTTCCGGCTTCCCGTTCAGGATCGAACGACATACGCGCGGCGAGAGCCTCTATTGTTCCCCCGAAAACTTGAACGAATCAATCAGTTCTGTTTCCATAAATGCCGCTTCATGTTGAGAATGGTAATCTCCTTCCAGGTTGGATACTTCGCGGTTGGATTGGCTTTCCATGGAATCATTTTTGCAGAAATGGACCCGGCAGTCGATGGGGCGGACCGCATAGATCCTGCACTGCCCATCTTCACCCAGAAATTTACAGTGATCTCTGCCGGCTTCATAGAATTGGAATCCGCTGTACTCTGCTAAGAAGGTATTGATCCGTTCGATCTCCGGCGGGGTAACCCCTGGTTCGCCTCCGATCGCAGACGGACGACAACACTTGCCATTGCACCCGTCAGACCGTTCACATTTCATTTCGGATCTGGATTCAATGTCTGCCAAACTACTCCAGAGGACTTCCAACGTCATGGTTGTGCCTTTTTGGCTTCAGCTTTTTTAACACGGATTTTGGTGTCGGCGACAGTTTTGTGATTCAAGTTTTTTATCGCTGCTTTCGCTTCTCCTGGATTCGGCATTTCCACAAAAGCAAACCGCCTGTGTCCGCCGGTGGCTTTATCTAATACCAAATCACAAGATTGTACGGTGCCATATTCTTCAAAGAGAGTTTTTACTTCTTCTTCGGTCGTGCTACGGGCAATATTGCGAATTATTATTTTCATGAGTTCATATACCATTGGGTGTATAGTGGATGAGAAGAAGTCCATTTTAATATTTTGCGCATCATGCCTGAATGAAGCGGCATTGGCTTGAATGAATTGTCAGGACTTTTTGCCGGGCGCGTGAAATTTCTTGCGGGCATTCTTGATACGATTGCGTACGATGCAGCCCTCGACGTGGTCGTTGATCAGACCCATTGCTTGCATAAAAGCGTAGACCGTGGTTGGTCCAACAAACTTCCATCCTTGTTTCTGTAGCGCCTTTGAGAGCGCTACAGATGCAACAGACGTTGATGCGGTTTGTGGTGTGGCGAGATCTTCTGGATTTGGTTCAAATTGCCAAATATAAGCTGCGAGAGAACCTTTTTGTTTTGCCAGTTCAATGACGCGTTGCGCGTTGTTGATGACCGCTTCAATCTTACCTCTGTGTCGCACGATGCCTTCGTTCTGCAACAGGCGGTCTACGTCTTTTGTCGTGAATTTGGAAATTTTGTTGTAGTCGAAACCATGAAACGCTTTGCGGAAATTCTCTCGTTTCACCAATATGGTGCGCCAGCTCAATCCTGACTGAAAGCTTTCCAGGCATAGTTTTTCAAAGAGCTTGAAATCATCGTCTGTTGGGAAACCCCACTCTGTGTCGTGATACTCAAGAAATTCGGGGGCCGCAGCACACCAGGGACAACGTGGTTTCCCGTCTGGGCCAGCAATGGTTTCATTCAAGGTTTATTCCTCCGATATTCCGAGGGCGATCCGGGGCTGGTGGCCCACGAAACAGAAGCCGTAGCCGAGTTCGAGGAGAAAGGCTTGCAGGCGCGAAACGAGGCGGTCTTCGAGTTCACGCTCCCGCACGGCTCGGCGCAGGCCAAGGAACTCCAGGTTGCAGGAACTCTTGAGCATCTCGTCGGCCTGTTCGGCGAAGTGCTCTGGCAGGGCGAGGTCGAAATTGTGCGTTTTCTTTTCTGTGACGGCGCGTTCGTAGGCCCCGGCCTTGATCTGATTGAGCAGGACATTGCGCGACCAGCCAAATTGCGCGGTAGCACGAAGATAGTAGAGGCGGGCGGCGGGGTCGGTGAGCTTGGCCATGACATTTGCGTGATGTCTCCACGGCACCGTAGCCACCATTTCTCTCACAAACTGTGTGAGATTTTCCTGGGCGGGCACGGTTTCCTTTTTTTTCTTCAATTCTCTCACAAGCTGTGAGAGAATTGAAGGAGCGGTGTGTGTGCGGTGAGATTGGGCTGGTTCTTCAGCACCTCGGCGGATTTCGTTGTTCCCCAGTCAATGTAAGTGCACGCTCAAGGTATCAATCGCTCGTTGTGGATCTGCTTTTCTTTTTGTAAATGACGAAGACGAATTCATCGTGGTCTTCTTCTTTTTCGATTTCCCATTCGTTTTTGTCGAAGTCCGGGAAATGGGTGTCGCCGTCGTAGTTTTTTTTGATATAGGAGATGTACAGGGCGTCTGCGAGGGGGAGGGTTTGGCGGTAGATTTCGGCACCACCAATGCTGTAGATGGGGTTTGGGAAGGCAGCGGCTTTTTCCACGGCTTCTTCCACCGTACGGCAAACGTGGATGCCTTCTTGTTCGGGGAGGGTGCGGCTGATAACGATGTTGTTGCGTTTGGACAGGGGGCGGCTTCCCAGGGATTCGAAGGTGGTGCGGCCCATCAGGACGGTGCCGCCTCTGGTGAGTTTGCGGAAGAGCCGGGATTCTTCGGAGATGTGCCAGGGCATGCTGTTGTTTTTGCCAATGACACGATCTTCTGTCATGGCCGCAACAAGGATCATGAAAGGATTCCAGTTGAGGGTGCAATGTCCAGAAGGGCTTCGGATTGTATCACGCGGCCGGTCAGATCGTATTCGAAGGCTTCTGTGATTTCTACGTTCACAAATTCGCCCACTTTCACCGGGCCGGAGACGTGAACTTCGCCGTCAATTTCGGGGGCGTCCATGCGGGTGCGGCCAACGCCGTCATAGGAAGGGTCGTCGGAGAGCTGGTCGATGAGGACACGGAAGTGTTGCCCCACACAGTCTTCACTGATTTCGGCGGAGATGGCACCCTGGAGGGTGAGGATGCGATCCAGGCGTTCGCGCTTTTCATCTTCGGGTACGTCGTCAATCATAAGGCCCGCGCCGGTGCCTTCTTCGTGGGAATAGAGGAAACCGGCGAGGCGGTTGAAGCGGGCTTCTTCCAGGAAATCCATCAATTCCTGTACGTGTTCATCCTGTTCTCCCGGAAATCCTGCGATGATGGAAGAGCGGATGGTGAGGTTGGGCACGCGGCTGCGCAGATTCCGGATGAGTTTTTGTATGCCGGCCCGTGTGGTGCCCCGGTTCATGGATTTGAGGATGGGGTCGGACGCATGCTGGATGGGCATGTCCACGTACGCGCAGAGTTTTTCTTCTTCTGCCAGCAGGTCGATGAGTTCATCGCGCCAGCCGGTGGGATAGGTGTACATGAGGCGCAGCCATTCCAGGCCGTCGATCTGTACGAGTTCACGAAGCAGGGGTACCAGGCGCGGTGTACCGTACCGATCTGCGCCGTAGCGCATGGTGTCCTGGGCGATGAGGGAGATTTCTTTGACGCCACGAGCGACCATTTGTTCGGCTTCTTTGACGAGCGACTGGAGACTTTCACTGCTGTTTTTGCCCCGGATACCAGGAATGGCGCAGAAGGCACATGTACGG
>JAQCGA010000536.1 GCA_027619145.1 bacterium
GAAGTGTATGAAGAAGAACCGCCGGCTTGGGGTGGAAGGCCAGGAGGTGGGGCTGGTGGAAGAGGGGCCGGGCGGTGGTAAAACGAGGAGAAAATGGAAAGTCGCTGTGTAACAGACTTTTATGTAAACAAATTTACTTGACTTGGGAGGCGTCTTGAAGAACCCATATTTGTTCCCGAGCATTCTTTTTCGCCTGGCGATCTGTGGCACGCTAGGGGTTGGTTGTGGGCGTCAGAACGAGCAACGGACGGTGGATTTAACGGTTCCTGTCACCGTACAGGAAGTGACTGTGGGTACAATGGAGGCCACGGTAGAGGCCACGGGTACCCTGCGTGCGGTGCGGGAAACCGAATTATTGACTGAGGTGGATGGGACTCTTCGTTGGCCGGCAGCTGATGAGGTGCCGTTCCAGGGGATGCAAATAAAGAAAGGGCAACTGATTGCCCGTGTTGAAAACGAAGAGCACGTGCTGAATGCCCGATTGGAAACCCGGAAACTGGTCCTGACGACTGCACAGCGAACGTTGAAAGAGCAGGAGGTCCTTTTCAAGCGTAGCCTGGTAGCAGAAAAAGATGTTGAAGAAGCCCGGCGCGTTTTGTCGGAAGCGGAATCCAATCTGCAGGCAGCCCGGATTCAGATTGCAAAAACAGAACTCCGTTCCCCCATTGACGGATCCGGGTTGACAGACCTGACTGCGGGGGCGTATGTCCAGCCGCGGACACTGATTGGCCGCGTGATGGATTATGGAGAGGTACTGGTAGATCTGAAAGTGCCCAATACCCATATCGGCACAGTCGTCTTACGCCAACCTGTACGTGTTGAAAATTACGCGTTTCCGGACCGGACATTTCCAGGACGTATCACTTCTGTAGAACCTGCATTGGACCCGGTTACACGAACCTTCCGGGTGGTTGGTACCGTAGAAAATGCAGATCTGGTCCTTCGCCCTGGGATGTTTGTACGTGCTGAAATTGTGACGCAGGCGCGTCCCAATACGGTTCTGGTTCCACGCCGATTTGTATTGACGAGACAAAATGAGAAAGTCGTTTTTGTAGAAGAAGAAGGCCGCGCCCAGATGCGAAACGTACAAACCGGTCTGGAAGATGCGGACCATGTGGAAATCCTGGAAGGCCTGGAGCCAGGCGACCGGCTGATTACCAGCAACTACGAAACGCTGCGTTCGCGTACCCGGGTGCGGGTTACCGGCGAAGGCACGACGGTTCTACCATAGGATGGATGATGACACTCCCTGAATTTTCCATTAAATATCCTGTAACCATTGCCATGGTCACCCTGGCGGTGGTACTGCTCGGCTGGATTTCTGTAGATCGCCTGGGCGTGGATCTTCTGCCGGATATGCGTACCCCTGTGATCACCGTGGATGTTCGGGCACCGGGGTTGACGCCCCGAGAAATGGAGGAGCGCTACGCCCGACGTCTGGAAGGCGAGATCAGCGCTGTTCGACAGGTTCGGCGTGTACATTCGGTATCCCGATCCGGCCAGGCGGTGGTTGTCGCGGAGTTTGATTGGGATGCGGATATGGACTTTGCCCTGCTGGACGTACAGAAGAAGGCGGGGCCGTACGAGGCAGACCCGGAGGTTACACTGCTAGACGTTGTGCAGCAGGACCCGCGCGCGTTGCCCGTTTTGCGCCTGGCAATTTCAAGCCCTGGACCGGTGGACCTGGATGCGCTGCTGGGTACGGTTGAACTGACAGTAAAACCTCGACTGGAGGGGCTGGACGGGGTTGCATCGGCCGAAGTGGAAGGGGGGGCCGAGAAGGAAGTTCGCGTGATCCTGGATGCGTATCTGTTGGAAGCATACGGATTGCAGCCGCAAGAAATTGTTACCCGGATCCAGTCTGCAAATGCGGATGTATCGGGGGGGACGCTGAAAGACGGCGGGCGGGCTTATCTGGTAAAAGGGTTGGGCCGACTGCGGGATCTGGCAGATTTGCGCGAGTTGATTGTTGGGGAACGGCGGGCGAATCTGGAAGCGGGTGGTTCCGACCCCAATGCACCCCGGGTACCGGTGCGATTGGGTGACGTTGCAGAGGTAGAAATGGTCTTCCAGGAACGAGAGACGCTGGTGCGGCTGGATGGACCGGAATGTGTGGGGTTGGCTGTGTACAAGGAAGGAGGGGCGAATACATCCACCGTCGTTCAGGCCGCGCTTGCGTCGCTACAGGGGCTGGAGCAAGATTTGCCAGGGGTGCGTTTTACTGTGGTCGAAAATCAGGCGCGTTTTGTACAGCAGGCCGTGTATGAAGTGGAAGAAGCTGCCGCGATGGGTGCTGTTCTGGCAATTGGGATTCTGCTGATTGCGTTACGGAGCTGGACAACCACGCTGGTGATCGGGATTGCCATTCCCATTTCTGTTCTGGCCACGTTTACGCTGATGTACTTTGAGGGATTGACTCTGAATGTGATGACCCTCGGTGGCCTGGCCCTGGGAGCGGGCATGCTGGTGGATAACGCGATTGTGGTGATTGAGAATGTATATCGCCATATCGAGGACGGGGCAGATGTCCGAACGGCTGCCGCAAAAGGGACATCCGAAGTCAGTCTGGCCATCCTGGCTTCTACGCTGACAACGGTCTCTGTGTTTTTACCAATCGTGTACCTGCACGGGCTGGCCGGGGAGCTGTTTCGGGAACAGGCCTGGACCGTGGCGTTTTCGCTGATTTCTTCTCTTGTTGTAGCAATGACGGTCGTTCCGGTTCTGGCCTCCAGAATGCTTCGCAAGGTTTCGAAGACAAAGACGTCCCAGGTGCAATACGTGCGATTCAGAAGTCTGCTTGAGGCTTGTCTAATCAGAAAAGGGAGAACCTTCCTGATTGTCAGCGCTGTTGCCGTTTTTACCGTTGTTCTATCCCGATCCATTCACACCGAATTTATCCCACGGGAAGACCAGGGGTTTTTCCAGATCGACCTCATCTTACCCGAAGGCAGTCGGCTGGAAGCGACCGACCGAATTGCGCGCCGGGCCGCCGCTATTGTCCAGGAAGTATGCGGGAGCGACCTGGCACATATTTATTTGCGCGTCGGTGTGAATCCTGCCCGGCTTGCCGCCGCCGGGGAAGCCACCGGTCCAAACCGGGCTACGGTGTTCGCCTTACTGGTTCAGGACACAGGCCGTCGCAGCGTGAACGAGCTGTCGGCTGCACTGGATGGGCCTCTCCGGGAGATCCCTGATATTCAGGTGAACTACAAGATGCATAATACAGCGCTTGAAGGGGTTATGGGAACTGATGAAGCGCCTGTTCAGGTGGAATTGAGCGGAGATAATCTGGACGGTTTGCGGGTACTGAGTGAGCAAATCCGGTCCCGGATTGAAGAACTCTCTTCCGTGTACAATGCCCGAACCAGTTTTCAAGGAGGACAACCAGAGGTGGATCTGGCGTTCCGGGCAGACGTGGTGGCTGCGTTTGGGTTTACCACACAGAGCCTTGCGCGGGAACTGGAGCGACGGTTGTCTGGAGAAGTGGCTGGGGAGCTGTCCCGAGATCAACGCGTGCGTACGATTCGAGTGGGCTTTGCAGATGTGGACATGCGGGCGTTGAAAACCATGCGCGTGGATGGGCCCGATGGTGCGGTCCTTACGCTGGGAGATCTG
>JAQCGA010000537.1 GCA_027619145.1 bacterium
CGCCTACCAGACCGTGGACCTGGTAGAAGCCATGGCAGCAGACGCTGGCCATTCCGTCGAATCTCTCCGTGTAGACGGAGGTGCTTCTGCCAACAACTTTCTCATGCAATTCCAGGCCGACCTGCTCAACACCCCGGTCGTCCGCCCACAAAACACCGAAACCACCGCCCTGGGTGCTGCCATGCTCGCTGGCCTCACTGTAAACTTCTGGGATGGACCAGACGCACTGGCCCACCTCAATCCACCCGAACAAACCTTCGTTCCCACAATGTCCGAAGACCAGCGCCAAACCCTGCTCGAGGCCTGGCATCGTGCCGTCCAAACCACACGAGCGCATGGAAATACCCAATAAAAAAGACGACGAAGCACCTGCTTCGCCGTCTTCAAACACCAGAACCCGATAAGATCTACGCCAGCATATCTACATTCCCACCCGCGCCGTTTACCCGCGCCGTATTCACCTTACTCAGCGTACTCTGAATCAGGCTTACACCTACAATCCGCTGCGACTCTGCACCGCCTTCTGTATTGTTCGGTGGCGGCAATGGCCCCTGTGGAGACGCAAAGTTCTGCATCAACCGCTGCGGACTCAAATCAATATTGTTTACACGCAACATCTCAAACCTCCCAGGGAAGAAACCTCTGTCTTCTCCCTCCATGGGTACGGCCTAAGTCAATCCCTGACAGATAAAAAATAACATATCAAACCGTAGAATACAACCAAAACTTTCTCCCACGCTTCCTCCGAACCCTACCAGTACTCCCCCAGATCTACCAGATCCTCTACATCCACGGCACATACCTGCGAAAATCCGTCCACTACCTCCGTATAAAACACCCGTTTTCGTTCCGGGTCCAGAAAAGGATGTGCATGATAGCGCTGCCCAAACGGAATCGACGGCAAATGCCGAAGCACATTCAGCCTGAACCGTTTTGGATCTCGCGGGAAATGCACAGACAGCAACTCGTGTGTCTCTCCCATATTTTCATAAAATAAAAACTGACCCGCCGGATCAAATCCAGTGTGCACGTACCCCATCCCCGGTACCTGGACCTCTTCATGCGTATCCGTTCCAGAGTCATATCGCCCAAACCACACGTGCCGCTTCTCCCCTTCCCACAAATTGGCCTCATAATAAATGCCACGCGCCGTCACCACCTGATGGCAAATCGTCCCCTGTTCGTCCCTGGGCCGCAACACCCGCACGCCAGTCCCATCCAGGTTCACCGTCCACATCCCCGAATCATTCTTCGGATGATTCACCAGCAACCGGTTGTTGTCCCTAAAAAAAACGTGATGCACATGATAATCCAGGGCAATCACATCCCGGTACGCCCCTGTCTCCGTATCCAGCAC
This sequence comes from bacterium, assembly GCA_027619145.1. Next base: position 1,358 of record JAQCGA010000537.1, read on the forward strand.
TCCGATCGTCGTCGGCACGTTGTTACGCCAGGCATTGTGATCCTTGCCCCAGGACCACTGCCCCATATGGATCAACGCTTCCCGATCCGCCATCGCCCCCATAAACAACTCCCGGTCTGCATGCACAAACGCGAAATACCGCCCATCCGGTGAAAACCCGGTCTGCCCCACCGAGATCCGGCCCGGCATCTCGTACACCCCCCGGTTCTCAAACGTATCAATTTGCGTACACCGTACTTCTTCACCCTGAAAATAATACACCTCACGCCGAACGTCATTCAACGCACTCAGGTGATTGTAAATCCCCCGCAAATGGTACTCACACCAGATGGCCCACCCGGAATCGCGCGTCCTTCCTTCTGTCAATTGCGCAATCTCACCCGTCTCCAGATCCAGCCGATACAGTTGCACCCACCCGGACCGCTCGCTGTGAAATACCATGTTTTTTCCATCAGACGTATGGCTCGGAATAAAATAATACAGCGGGTAATTGTTCGCCCGACCAGACGTAAACCGTGTCACCCCTCGCCCGGTTTCCGGATCTGTAAACGTTTTTCGTTCAGCGGGAAACACATCTCCAATGGCCATCGCCGCACCTCCTCACAGGAACTTTGTAGAATACACCGGAGTCAGTATATTGTTTGGTATATTACACAAGAACGGTCATCAAAACCCAGTTCTCTACCGTCTCACATCATACCGGAGGTATGTGTTTGATCCTTCAGATCCCCAAACTTCACCGAATACTGTTCGCGCTCCTTCTCCTCTTCCCAATCCAGACACAAGCAGAAGAAGACCCCATTACCGTCCTCTTTCTGGGAGACAGCCTCACCGCCGGATATGGATTGGACCCGGCCCAGGCCTTCCCGGCTCTGATCCAGGGCAAACTCGACTCCCTCGGCTGGAACGTCGCCACCGTCAACGCCGGTCTCAGTGGAGAAACCACCTCTGGCGGCCTGCGCCGCATCGACTGGCTCCTGCGCCGAAAAATCAACATCCTCGTCCTCGCCTTAGGCGCCAACGATGGCCTGCGCGGCGTTTCACCGAATCTCACACGCGAAAACCTGCAAGGCATCATCGACCGCGCCCGAAAAGTCGATCCCGACATCCAAATCATCCTCACAGGCATGCAAATCCCCCCCAACCTGGGCCCGGACTACACCGAAGCCTTCCGCGCCATCTACCCGGAACTGGCACAAAAAAATGGCCTCTCCCTGATCCCCTTCCTCTTAGAAGGCGTGGGAGGAGACCCAAAACTCAACCTGCCCGACGGCATCCATCCAACTGCCGAAGGCCACAGGATCGTAGCCGAAACCGTATGGAAGACTCTCGAGCCAGTTCTGGTGGAATCCCTAAAAAAATAAAGTATTGCAATTTTCATTTTGCAATTTGAAATTGATTTTCAGACTTCCGCCCGAAGTACCTCCAACGGCGGCCGTCCTGCTATTCCCCGGCTGTTCAACATCCCAACAACCACAGTCAGCCCTGTCACCAGCACAAAGATCATTCCCAGCACCCACCCCGGAACTGCAAACGCGATCCCGAACACAAACTGCGCCAGCGCCCACCCGCCACCTACCGACAGCAACAGCCCCGTAAGCGCGGCCAACGCACCCAAAAAAAAGTACTCCACCAGTAAAATTTGCACAATCTGCCGCCGGGACGCACCCAGTGTACGCAGTAGCACGCCTTCTTGAATACGCTGATACCGGCTCGTCAACACTGCCGATGCCAGCACCGCCAATCCCGTCAGCACGCTGAACAGCGCCATGAACCGAATCACGAATCCCACCTGCGACAGAATATCGTCCACCGTCTGCAGGACCAACCCCAGATCCACCACAGACACATTCGAAAAACGCGACACCAGTTCTCGCTGAAGGATCGCGGATTCCGCCGCTGATCCCACACGGGTCGTCAACACATAAAACTGTGGCGCAGGCTCCAGCACGCCCCGGGGGAACACCATCCAGAAATTCGGCTGCACTCGCTGCCAATCGATCTCCCGCAGGCTTTGCACCACCGCCGTTATCGGAATCCCCTGCACATCGAACACCAGCGTATCGCCCAGCGTTACCCCCAGCCGCCGCGCCACGTCTTCTGCCGGAGAAACCGGCACCGGTACTGAGCCTTCCTGAACCGAACCCACCCACGTACCCGCTACAATCTCTTCTGTATCAAACAGCGAGTCCCGGTACGTAGACCGATACTCCCGGGTAAGTACCCACCGGTGCGCCGGCCCAGCTGGGTCCG
>JAQCGA010000538.1 GCA_027619145.1 bacterium
GCTCCTCCACGCCATTGGTTTGCACCCATCACAAACGTGCGCACAGACGGCCAGTCCGGTCCTTTCTCCAGGTCATCCTTTACCCAGTGCGAAAACCAGGCATCGGCAAGCTCACAGAAATCCCACTGCGCCTCGGGTCCAAAATCCAGGTCTCCCACCGTACGGGACAAATTGTCCAGCGTGTGCGTCCACGGCCCCACCACCAGATACTGATTCTCACGTGCCCGCTCGGTCCGACCGTTCTCCACCATCCCCGTAAACTGTTTGATCGTACCAATCTGCTGGTCGTACCACCCCGTCATATTCAACACCGGCACATCCACTTCTTTGTGCTTCTCCAAAAACTTGAAATGATCCGTGGCATGGTCTTCCAGCCATCTGCGCCAGTGGCGTCCCATCCCAGGCATCACCTCATCTGGAATCTCCATCAACGGCAAAAACCACAACCATTTGTTCCGGTCACGATCCACCCACAATCGACCGGCCTCGCTATTCGTTTTTGCCTTCCACAAATCGCCCAGACGCAGCGCCGTATCTACAGACAGATTATTCACCGTCCAATCCAGCACACGCCCCAAACGCAGCACCCCACTCAGCTCCCGGTCCAGCAAATTGGCCGCAATCCCGCTTGCCAGCATCGCCACAAGGTGCGGCGGTCGTGTATGCGCCAACTCCCATTGTGTCCACGCATCGTACGAACAACCAAACGTTCCCACCTTGCCAGTGGACCAGGGCAACGCCGCTGCCCACTCCACAGTATCGTACCCATCTTCGCTGTCATTGTGCTCCGCACTGTACAGCCCGGGTAAAAACTCTCCATCAGAAGCAAATCGTCCGCGCACATCTTGAATCACAACCCCGTACCCCCGCCCGGCCAACTTCTGCGCCAGCTCCCGCTTATTTTCTTTATCATAAGGCGTCCTGCAAAGTAACACCGGAAAAGAACCATCGCCTGCCGGCCGGTACACGTTCGCCCTCAAAACCGTGCCATCCCGCATCTCGGCACACAGATCCTTCTCTTCCAGAACATTCACGACAGCCTCCATACCAGAGCAGTACTATCGGCCGAACCCGAAACCAGCGCCTCTCCATCCGGGCTTACTACAAGCGCGTGTACGGCAGACTCATGTCCACACAACGTCGCAAGCCGTTCACCATTCTCCCGGTTCCACACCTGTATCTGTGCATCTTTTCCCACTGTGCAAATTCGCCCATCCCCCAAAAATAAAACCGCCTCCACCCAGTCCCCATGTTCAAACGCCTGACTCTCTTTCCCATCCACCCAATCCCACTCAATTGCAACCCCGTCATGCCCGGCAGACAAAACCTGCCGTCCATCCGGATGATACGCCACCGAATTCACCCAGCCCCGATGCGCCACTGCGGTCTTCAGCATCTCCCCGGACACCAGATCCCACTCTCGTACCGTCCCATCCCGTCCACCGCTGATCGCCCGAACACCATCTGCAGAAACATCCAGCGACAGCACCCCCCCCAGGTGTCCGGCCATCTCCTGCAGGATATTTCCCTTCTCCACATCCCACAAGCGTACCAATCCATCATCTGCTGCGCTGAGCACCTGCCCATTCGGTGTATAAGCTACCGCATACACATATCCCACATGTCCGGGGAGTGTATGCACATTCCTTCCGTTTTCTACATCCATCACACGCACCGTACCATCTTTGGACGCCGCAGCAACACACCTTCCATCCGGCGATACGCTGAGCCCCTGTACTTCTCCCCCCGGATTCTCAATCACACACACCATCCGCCACGTTTGCGCGTCCCATACCCGGATCGTCCCATCTCCAGACCCTGAAATGCACCGTGCTCCATCCGGTGTAAATGCCAGCGCAAAAATCCCTGCCATGTGCCGTTCAAACGCTACATGTGGCACACCCGTCTCCAGGCTCGTCTCCACCAACAGCCCATCGCTCGCATACGAAAGCACCCACTTCCCATCTGGCGATACCCGCATCTTCGACACGTGTCCCAGGTGCGGGTACCATCGCCGAATCACCTCTGCCGCCTTGCGATCCCACAATCGAATAGATCCATCTCGAGAACCCGTCAGCAAATACTGATCTTCTCGCGTATAGGCAACCGAAGGCACCGCATGGCCCAGGTGCCCCGTAAACGTTTCCAAACACCCGTAATCGCTCAGACGCCACTCATTCGCTTTATGCCGGGTTCCCGCCAGCAGCCGTTCGCCATCTGCAGAAAGACACATATCGTAATTCGTATAATCTTCTGCAAACACCTTCAGCAGTTCACCGGTCTCCAAACTGTAATGGTACACATTATTCCCCGGCGCGTGCCCCACAAACGCCGTTCGGCCATCTGGCCCATAAATACAATTCCGAAACCGTTCTCCTTCTTCTGCAATCGAGATTAAGTTCTCACCGGCAACCCGGTCCCACTCGTCCACCGTAAAGGTTTCAAGGTCCAACGTAAGCACACGTGTTTCATCCGGTGAATACGCAATTGAGCCCACCGAACTCCGCCCTGTCTCAAACCGATGGACTTCTTTGTGCGCCTCCAGATCCCACTCAACAACGACCCCGGTCTGGTCCGCAATGATCGCTCGATCTACCGTAGCATTGCAATCCATCGCTCTCAGTCCGTGCTCGGACACCTGGTGTATTCCCAGGCACTCCCCCTTTTCTAGATCCCACACCTGCAACGCTTCACCTGATATCGCAAATGCCGTCTTACCATCAGACGAATACGCCATCTCTGCAACCGGAAAGCGCATCCGTCGGGTTCCAAGCCGTTGAACCGCACCTGCAGGAAGTGCATCTCCCAGATGATCTACCCTATCGGTCTTCATACCGTCACCTCCACCTCTTCAACCAGCGTTCGGTCCGCCCCCAGCACATTCTGAAACACCCTCGTCTTACCAGACGCCCGCACAATATTCTCCGGATCTGAACTGTAAAACCAGTTATGATGGATCTGCGTGCCCTGGCTGGGTATTCCCCGGATCCCCACGCTGCGCACATCCTGTGCCATAAATGTATTGTGGTGAATATCCATCCAGTCTCCCGCAATATCTGTTGCATCCCCCCGGTCCCGCCCACCGTGCATATCAAACAAATGCCCGTTTGCATTTTCCCCGCAGATATTATACCGCGCCTCGTACGCCGAACCCGGTGCGCCGCTGGATGCAATATGGTGCCGGCACCAATCAAACAGATTCCCTTCAACCAGCACACTCGCCCCACCAATGCTTACCCCGTACCCCAATCCACCCAACTGATTGTGGTGAATATAATTGTGGTGCACATATCCTCTGCTGGCACCCAGGATGAACCGTGTGGCAGCAACCGCGAATGCACTGATTTCGCAATTGTCAATCTCCAGAGCAAAATGCGCCGTCTCGATTCCATTCGAAGAATGCGCCGCACGCTCTCGTTCGGCGTATGGCCCCCGAATGCGTAGCCCGGTAATACGCACACAGTCACCTGCGGTATGAAACAAACCCGGTGTGTCCAGTGCATCCGAGAAAATGAGCCCTCCTTCCGAAGACGCCACACCCCGCGTACTGCCCAGCGTAACGCCTTCAGGAATGTTCAACGTTTCCTGGCCGCTCATATCAATCGC
>JAQCGA010000539.1 GCA_027619145.1 bacterium
CGGCTGGCACGCGCGGAGTGCGGTGGCAGGGTTCGATTTGCCAGGGCATTGCAAGATTGAGCCGGAGATGATTGTGCAGGTTGATCCGGACCTGGCGTTGAAGATTATTCGTGAGCGGGGTCCGCAGGCGTAGTTCGGATTTTTGATGGCTTTGTAACGTCCCTTTGCTTTTTGCAAAGGGACGTTTTTGTGTTCAGGAGAGGAGGTTCATGCAGCATTTTTTGAATTTTTTGCCGCTGCCGCAGGGGCAGGGTTCGTTGCGGCCTACGGGCTTGAAGGCTCGTTTGAATGTTTCCCCTTTGACGCTGCCGTCTTCACGGATGCGGGCAAGGAAGTTTTCTTCGTGGTCTGCAACGGCGGTGGACCATGTCTGTGCTTGAGGATGTTTACCGGATGTGGAGAGGTAGTCGAAGAATTCTTTCAGAAGATGCGGGATTTTTCTGCGGATGTCTGAGGGAAGGTCCAGGTGGGTGGTGCTGTTCATGGCGTCGCTGAAAGCTTGCGGAGGAACGATGGACGGGAAGTCCGGAGACTGTTCGTCCAGTTCGCGGAGGATGTGCAGGAGGAGCGGTTCGGCGTGGTTTTTGAGGTTCGTGTCGAGGAAGAGGAAGTATTCGGAATTGGCGTAGCTGCTTACGGCGTCTTCGATGTCAAAGGGCATTGCGGGTCTTTCTGTGGGTACCAGTATATCACTTCAGTTTGTTGAGAATGTGATCTATAATTTCCAGCAACGTTGGAGCCGGAGAAGTCTCTATGCGGTTGAGTATGTTTGTGTTCTGGCTGAGGTAGAGGTGGTTTATGGGCTGCATTGTCGTAGCGAAAAATGAGATTCGAGCCTGCATCCTGGTAATGATACGCATACATCATTCTGGGATGATGAAGGCCTGTGCTTACAAACTCACGGAAATGCAGTGTGGATCCGTCTTCAAATTGCAAGGTTCCCGCAATAAACCCTAACGATGCCGAACGTTGATCCACCTGATGATTGAGTAGAACAGCTTCACCCGATGTTGTTATCCTGTCCAATATATCCGCGATGTGGCTGGCGTAATCAGGGAAGCTGATAGCGGGCATTTTCCAGTTCCTGAAGTTCGGCTTTTAAGCCATCCAGTAAACGGGCCTCTCCGGCCCATTGGACATATTCCAGATCTCCATCTTCAAGATCTTCAGCGGCCATCTCGTTCAGAAAATGGTCGGTGTTCACGCCGTAGCGCGATTCAAATACAGCCAGTTGACGCTTCGCCCGTTCAATGCTTGCCTTCAGACGCGCTTTATAGGCTTCAAGCGCCTGCACAATTGTTTGAGCATCTGCTCCATCAGGCAATTCAATGATCATCTGAACGCTCATGAAAAGCTCCTTTTTCGACAACGTGTTATCGTATATAACAAGATACGGTTCTTGCTTCCTGGGCACAACAGGCAATTCTCCGGTTTACTCCGGTTTGTCCAGTTGGAAGAAAGCCGTTTTTGATATGCTTTTTCCACTGTTAAGGTCTGTTACGGTCACTTCGATCTGTTTTGTGTTCTCCGTATGCGCCTCCGGCGGCCCCTTTCTTGGAGCGATCCAAGAAAGGGGGAAGAAGATCGCTCGCTATGCCGCGAGGGGCTTCCATGTGGTGAGGTGGAAGGTCGCTACTTTTGATGCTTCAGGGTTTCAGGGGCGTACACGAGGGATTCAGGGGTCCTATCCTGAAAGGTGTGGGGTTCTTCGGGGCGACGTAGCCAAAGGGTGCAAGGCCGGGAGAGGCTTTGATATATTTTGCTAGTACGTGGTTTTTTTCAGGGATTTTGATGGATTTTGTGGATGACTTCTATGTCGGTCAGGGTTGCGGATCTTATGTGGATTTTGGTTGCGGTCACGAGTGTTTTCTTGATTTTTTAGATATTTGTCGTAAATTTAATGACAAATGTCGTGCATCGGATTCATGGGTGGTCCAATCAGGAGTACTGCGATGGCAACACTTGAGATGAAACAGATTTCTGGCATTCTTGGAGGAAAGAAGACGTTGCATTGGGAGATCGAGAATGCTTTCGATTTTATTGAGCTTGGCTCGCGGGGCGTTCCCAAACGTGCGTTGATCCACCTGGTAGATTATCTGTGTATTTCAATGGGGCAGGCTGCCCAGTTGTTGTCTGTTAGTGAGCGTACCATTCAGCGGTATTCTGCGGAGGAGCATTTTAACAGGACGATGTCTGAGCAAATTCTTCAGCTTGCCAAGGTTGCTGCCAGAGGGGTTGAGGTGTTTGAGGATAAGGCACGATTTCTGGCCTGGCTCAATCAGCCAAGTATTGCTCTGGCAAATGAGACGCCAATTGGCTTGCTTCAGTCAAGATTTGGGGCGCAGATGGTGCTTGATGAGCTGGGTAGAATGGAGCACGGAGTTTTTGCATAATGCGGGTTTTTCGGATTGCGAAGGCGCGTTATGCAAACGATTTATCCGGTGACGGAGCCAGGTTATACGGGGGGCGCTGGAATCGGCCGAATATTGGTCTTGTTTATGCTTCGTGTAGCCGAGCACTGGCCACGGTTGAGTACCTGGTTCATGTACCGGCGGCGATGGTTCCGAAGAATCTCAAGATTGTGACAATCGAAATTCCGAATCCTGCAGTACCGGATCGAATTGAAATTGCAGATTTGCCCGAGGGATGGCGGCGTTATCCTTCTCCTGGAGAGCTGGCTGAAAGAGGGAGCATTTGGGCGTTGTCCAACCGATCTCTTCTTTTGCAGGTGCCGTCTGCAGTTGTTGAGCGGGAATACAATGTTCTGATTAATCCGGGACATCCAGATTGTGGTGATGTGGAGATTGTTGAGGTGTTGCCGTACGTTTTTGATGAGCGGCTGGTCCGGTGATTTTTCTGCTGGCGCAAAGTTTTGGGAATCCGTGAGCGGCCGAGAGAGGTCGCTCTTTTTTTGGTTCGTTTTCAATGTTCAGGTTTTTTCTCCGATAACTGTGACCAGGCAGAATTCTGAGTCTATAGATTCTGTCTGACTTTTTATGTTGGCTTCGATGTGTTCTAGTCCGGCTTCGTACGCATCGTCTGGTATCGCCATGAGTTGGGATGCCCGGAACCTCTGGGAGGCGAATTTCAGGAAGTTACTCGGGTTTTCCTGGGTGTCTCGCCGAGTTCGTTGAAAGTGGACGTTTTGAAATCCGGCTTCTTGCATGTGCTGAGCAAAGGTTTCCGCCGGGAGGAATTCTACGATGTCTCGTTCCCAGGCGGCTGGGAAGTATTGGTAGATGATCCAGTTTTTCATGGACCAGGGGTCGATGTTGGTCACGGCAAATCGACCTCCCGGTTGAAGAACACGGAAGGCTTCGTGGATCATCCGCTCTTTTTGTTGAATGTGTGGGTAGGAGAACTGGTTGCAGACGTAGTGAAATTGGCTGGATTGAAAAGGGAGCCGGGCTCCGTCCGCGTTGATCCAGGAGATGCTGGGGGATCTTTTTTTTGCCTGTTGGAGCATGCCGGTGAAGAAGTCCAAACCGACCATGTATGTATTTATTAGAACTTCGTCGGACAAAAGATGTTTCAGTGCGTTCTCGAAAATGAAAAGCCGGCCCTGTAAAAGGGCCGGCTTTTTGTATGGTAATTCTGCTCGTG
>JAQCGA010000540.1 GCA_027619145.1 bacterium
TCCGCCAAATTCAATTTTTTATGATCCATTTTTCTGGCCCCTCTCCTGGTATCAGTTGAAACCTTACGGAGACTGTGAGAAAATATATCGCCAAAAAGATTGAAAGACAAGGTCAGAATTTCATGAATCACTGTTTCTCTCTCAAAAGCAATACAGCTCCCCTTTACCTATTTCCACTGTCCACTTACAGTTTCACTCATATTTCAACGCATCCACCGGATTCGCTATTGCTGCACGCACGGTCTGGTACCCCACCGTCAGCAACGCAATTACCAGCACCAGTCCTCCGAAGAGCACGCAACTTAAGGTTTGTTTTTTCTTCTCAGGCTTCCGTATTTTGGCTTCGTACCCTTCTTTCTGTAATGGACACAAGCACTCGAAGATATGTTTCACACACTTCAAAACAAGTTGCCAGATAACCGGGGACGCACATGCCTTCTGATGCGCAACCACCCATCCAGGAGAAATACCCATGGACGATCGGCTCAAATTCTTCTCAAACAATGGGTATATCTTCTTGCCCAATGCACTGACAACCCAGGAAGTCACCGCAGTAAACGACGGTATCGACGCAGACCGAAAAGCGCACCCGCAACACTGGGAACCAAGCCCCCTCGCATCGGGCCATCTGGCCGCAGGCTGCGACGCGCCAGAACTCATGCACAGAACAGAAGCCCTGGACGGGCTGGCGTACCACGCGTCCGTTGTTCCTCTGGTCCGTCAAATCCTGGGGCAAGGAGCCCAACTATCCGGCCTGACCTACCTTCAACGCGAACCCTGCGACACCCCACCGCCAACGGACCTCGACGACAACGACCCACTCTGTCTCACACGGGTGTGGCACCGGGAAGACAGCGGAAACGTAGAAGGCGCTGAAAAAAATGACTTCTTCACACCCGCGCTGCAGGCCATCTATTATCTGGACGACGTAGATGCCGAATCCCACTGCTTCAGCATCATTCCCGAAAGCGTCGAAACCAAACGAACCCTGCCCAGGACAACCACCGGCAGCACCGCCTGGGGTGCCCAGGACCGGCTCCGAATCGACGATGCCGATACCGGCTATGTGGACCCGGAGCGACCAACGTGGATCGACGCCTTTGGACGCGAACTACCTCGACGGATCGGACGGGTTGACCTGCACGCAAAAGCCGGGGCCGCAATCCTGTTTAACAACAGCAACTATCACTGCGGCTCCATCCGGCAAACACAGCACAAGCGGCGCACCCTCCACGTGCGATATCGACAACCAGAACCCGTGGTCTCCCGCCACGGACTCAAACAGCCCTGGGAAAACGTTGCACAGTTTACACAGGCACTGCCCTCTCGGCCAACCATTGGGAAACTGCCCTGAAGAAACATGGCCCCGTCATCACCACCAGTGATATCAACCCTACTCGATATCTTTCCAGAGAAATACCGGTCGGACATCGCGCACGAATCAGTGAAGCCAACACGTTACACGGTTAGAATTTTTCTTTTCTCGTAATTTTCCGTCTCAAGGAGAATGAAGACATGGTCACTGTGAAGGTCCGATGCACCCGAGGTTCTCAACTCTATACCCTGGGCGAAACAGCAAAGTTCGAGATTGTCGTTGAGGGGCAAGATGAGCTGAAGAATAACGCAACGATCAACATCCAGCTTTCCAGCGACACGGCCGTCGTCTTCCTGGGAAAGACCTTCAGCCTGGCCGGCGGAACAAAACCACTGATGGTCGAAGGGACCATGCCGATGCCCGGATTCCTGCGCTGCCGGGCGACGATAACGGGCACGCCCGAACCGATCATGCATGAATGCGGCGTCGGCTTCGACCCGGAGAAGATCCGGCCGGTCCTGCCCGAACCGGAGGACTTCGATGCGTTCTGGTCCGACGCTCTTGGGAAGTTAGATGACATCCCGGCCGATCCGAAGTGCGACGAAGTACTGGAGATGTCCACCCCAGACTACACCGCATACCGGGTCTCGCTGGCCAACATTAACAACACCAGAATCTACGGCCTCCTGACAGTACCCACCGCCAAACACGGCACAGCCCCATTCCCAACGGTCTTCGAGGTGCCAAGCGCCGGACCGCCTATCATCGACCCCGCCGCGTTCGCGTTCAAGGCCCAACCGCGAAACTACATCATCTTCAACGTCAACGTGTTCGATTTCGATCCCGGAACGGACAAAGAAACGCGTGACCGGTTGTACAAGGCTCTGATGGACAACGGGAACTACACCGCAAGAGGACTGGAGAGCCGGGAGAGCTATTACTTTTACAGCGCAGTCGTCGGCATCCACCGCGCGATGAAGTGGCTTTACGAACGCGAGGACGTGGACAAAAAGCGCTTCGTCTACTATGGCGGCAGCCAGGGCGGATTCTTCGGCTTCAACCAGATGGCCCTGGGCGAAGGACGATTCACCGCCGGGTTGCTCCACATCCCCGCCTTCTCTGATACTTCCGGAAGCCTGATAGGACGCCACCCGATGCGCCCCCCAGGAGAGGACGCCAAGGCCGTGATCGAAACGATGGCATACTACGACCCCGTGAACTTCGCCAGGCGCATCTCCTGTCCGGTCATGGTAACCGTTGGGTTCATCGACAACGCCTGTCATCCCAGCGGAGTCTACGCTGCGTATAACACATTACCGGGCGAGAAATACATCCTCAACTGCCTGGAGAGCGGGCACAGCGGGTTCTTCAACTACACCCTGCACCGCACCCCGATGTACGGATGGCTGCAGAACCGGATGAGTCAGGACTTCCAATAAATGGATAGGAAGAATAAACGGGGTCCTTCCCACCTGCGTATATGCACACCCGCAACATAAACAGTCTGCCCCAGTGTCGCTTCGGCCCCGCGCACAAAAATACTCATCGGCTGAACAGACCAATCCATACAATCAGCGCTCCGATTCCGGATAAGATGAGAAACCGAAGGCTGAGGATACAAAAAAGGGATACACAACATCTGCGTATCCCTTTTGTCTTTTTGAATAAAATGGTGAGCGATACAGGACTCGAACCTGTGACCTCTTGCATATCAATAAAGATAAAGTGTTGGGGTGTCAGGTTGCCATCGTCATCAGCAGATCACCAATCTCAACTGGTGTATGCTGTTGGACATGAATCTCGGCGATTTTGCCTTCTTGTTCGGCGGTAATGGTGGTCTGCATTTTCATGGCCTCTAGCACCAGCAATTTCTGGCCTTTGGCAACTGAATCACCGAGATGAACAGCGATGTTAACAATCATGCCGGGCATGCCGGCGGCAATGTGAGCAGGGTTTTTCGGGTCGGCTTTGGGACGTCGCGGGGTTTTCGGTTCCAGGGCGCGATCGATCACTGTGACTTCACGCCCCTGGCCGTTTAGCTCGAAGAAGGCCGTGCGCCGGCCATCGGCATGTGGCTCACTGAGGGTCAGGAAGCGGACAATGAGCGTCTTGCCCGCTTCAATGTCCACCGCGATTTCTTCACCGGGTTCTATACCGTAGAGAAACGCGAACGTCGGCAGGATGCTGGTATCGGCATATTGCCGCTGGTGCTGCGCAAAATCGGCGAATACTTCCGGGTAGAGCAGGTGCGAAAGGACTTCGCGGCGTGACGGTTCGTGGCTTAATAG
>JAQCGA010000541.1 GCA_027619145.1 bacterium
TATTCCACTCTCCGCAAACGAAACGCGTTCTCCATCGCATCAACCACCTGTGCGACTTCAAACGGTTTTTTTACCACCCCGCTGATCCCTGCTTCGCGCAAACTTTTTTCTCGCTCCGCATCCACATGCCCAGAAACCACCACCACCGGCACCTTGAATCCTTGCTTGCGAATAAACCCCAGGAACTCATCCCCCGTAATTCCCGGCATAGATAGATCCAGAAAAATCAGACTAATGCGCTCTTTGGCCAGGATGCCCGCCGCCTCTTTTGCGGAATTCGCCACCAGCGCATAATAGCCGTAGGTATTCACAATTTCGCTCAAAACCTCACTCACGGCCGAATCATCATCTACAATCAAAACCTGGGTACTCCGACTCATACCTGGCCCTCATTCCTGTGGTGAAAATTCACATTCGTGCGCAAATAGCACAATTTCTGAATCCAGCTTAAACCTAATTTCTCATTATATAACAACATGTTATCAATGTAATTTACACATGGCACACCCCTTGCAAGACAGCCAGAATAGATGCGCAAGTTTCATGGTTGTTTATCCAGGAGAACAATGTGCCTTCCCTCTATTCAAATCGCGCGATTCGATTCTTTCTTCTTTTTTTTCTGACCGGGTGCGCCACCTACTCGCACAACGCAGCAGACCTTCGCGCCAGCCTCGTATCTCAAAACTACGAACGCGCCACAGCCAGCCTGAAAGACGTCCGCAAAGGGCCAGCGCGGCTGCTCTACCTGCTCGAGAACGGGCTCGTTGCCCACTCGCAGAGACGTTATGAAAGCTCCAACCGCTACTTTGCCGAAGCCGAGTTCCTGGCCGACCAGCTCTTCACCCGGTCTCTTTCTCGGGAAGTAGCATCTCTGATCACCAACGACACCGTGCGATACTACCGGGGCGAAGAATTCGAACTCGTTTTCATCCACTATTACCGCGCACTCAACTACTGGTACCTGGGTCTTCCCGAAGACGCACTGGTAGAATGCCGCAAAGCCAACCTCAAACTCGCCCGATACGCGACACAGGCTGAGTACGAAACCTCGTACAAGAACGATGCTTTTATGCACTACCTCACCGGCTTGTTCTACGAAGCCACCGGAGAACTCAACGATGCCTGGGTTTCTTATAAAAACGCCCAACAAGCGTACGAACACGCCGAAGAAGCCCTGGGAGTGCACGCGCCGCCTGCACTCAGCACCGACCTGCGGCGTGTTGAAGATCTGCTGGACGGGAAACCGCACATTCGTCTTACCTCGTCTGCACCCGCAAACGGCGAAATCATACTCTTCTCAGAAATCGGCTTCATTCCCCGAAAAATCGAAGAAGAGATCAGCCTGCCTCTCTACGAAACCGACATCCGCACTGCCCGTTCCGGCGGAGCCAACCGCGTTGCTCTGGGCATTGCCGGTCGACGCGGCATTGCCTATTACAACACCCGGGAAATCAAATACTGGCTCCACGTTGCCCTGCCCGCTTACAAAGACACCCCTCCGGCCACCCGAACCGTCCGCGTCTTTGCCGCAAACCAGAGTGTCCGTTCGGTACCCGCCCAGAACCTGGCCGCCATTGCACAACAAACGTTCCAGGACAAACAACCCGTCCTCCTGGCCCGAACCATTGCGCGCAGCCTGGTCAAATACGCGGCCGCAGACAAAATCAGCGAAAAAAACAAAGTGCTCGGTTTCCTGGCCAATCTCTTCACCGCTGCCAGCGAATCTGCCGATACGCGAAGCTGGTCCTCTCTTCCGAACAAGATCCACATGGGCCGCCTGAGCCTGCCTCCAGGGACCTACACAGTTACAATTGAATGCCTGGACGCCTACGACCAGATTCTGGATATCAAAGTGCTGCACAACATCCGCGTTCACACAAATGAGAAGACATTTCTGAATGATCGGTTCTATAAATAAAGATAAGGAATTTCAGAAAAAAAACAGGAAGGAATCTCCCGTTCCTGAACCCAAAGGAGAACACCATGAAATCCTTCGCCGTGCTCCACACGCTACTCGCCCTCAGTATTCTTGGCGCACCCGGCATCTCTACCGCCGCAGACATTCCCAGCCCAGTGGTTAACATTGTGCGATGGGACAGCAAAGACCTCCCACCCGTTTACGAGCGTTCCGAACAGCTCCCACTCACCCGCGAAGACCTGCTTACCCTTAGCCGGAACGAATTTTCACCCGAAACCCTTGCCCGCATGGTACGCCAGCGGCATTATACCGGAGACGCCTCGGCCACGGCCCTGGTAGAACTCAAACAACTGGGTGTTCCCCCGGCAGTCATCGAGGCCGTTTCCCTGCACGCTCTCCCGCCCAACCGCTTCATCCAGCTCACCGTACAGCTCGAATTCGACGGTACCTCCGCCGAATCCAGGCAACGGTACCTCTACGTCATCCTGCCAGACGGAAACCAGGAACGCATCTTCACCGCAGACCTGGGTACCGTCCTGGCCGGTCGGTGGCACAATGACACACGGGTGGACCAAACAGACCTCCTTCTGCCCCGTCAGATTCGGCAGGTCAGCTTCTCGGACACCATCCCCCTCAAATCCCATGGTGCAAAAACATTGCTCGTAGTCACATCCACCCGGCCAGACATCCAATCCATATCGGACATCCCTGAAGCTGACCGGAAAAACGCACGCGAATATACCCTCAACTACCCGGTGAGTTCATTGCAACAAGACTGCCGCTTACGCGTGCGTTACCACCAGGATGCAGTCCTTCCTCACAAATGGGAAATGGTCAGCACCCACCTGGACTGCGAATGGAACTGATTGTATCATCCAGACACCTCAACCAGCACAAGGAGAAATCCAATGAAACGCACCCTGTTCATTCTTCTGGCCACCCTGGCCCTCACAACCAGTTGCGCAGGCCCCCGATCCTTTACCAAAGGCACCTACGAAGATCCAGAAAAAATCGCCCTTCTGGACGATCAGTTCAGCGAAAATGATATGCAACTCATTGCCAAGAAAATGGTGAACTCCCTCATCGTTTCAGAACAGGTTGCACAAAAAACCGAGGCCCCCATCCTCATCGTGGGCAACATGCGCAACCGCACCACAGAGCACATCGACATGAAAATGCTCTCAGACAAAGTGCGCACCAGTCTCATTCAAAGCGGAAAATTCCGCTTCACCGATGCAGAAAACCGTCGCGACATTGCCGAAGAGTACGAATACCAACAATCCGGGTACGTGGACCCGTCTCAGGCCAAAGGTCCCGGCAACCAGGCCAGTGCAGACTTTCTCCTCTCCTGCACACTCACCAGCAATATCCAACAAGTAGGCAAAGACAAACTCGTGTACTACAAAGCCACCTTCCAGCTCACGGACCTGCTCACTGCTCAAATTGTCTGGACGGACGAAAAAGAAATCCGCAAAGCCTACAAAAAACGTAGCATAGGTCTATGAATCGAATTTTTTCGGCCTGGCACCTTCGGCGGTTTCATTTTGAAGCACCACCACAACATTCGGATAGGGCCGCTACCGCCCTCGTGTACGCCTCCGGAGTTACCACACGCGCCAGAAGCCAGGATCTTTTACCAGGCCTAATTAAAGCCCCTCGCGGCGTTTGAGCGAGCG
>JAQCGA010000542.1 GCA_027619145.1 bacterium
GCCGGCGGCGGTGTGGATGGGGTGCAGTATCCATGGCAATGAGGCCAGTGGGAGCAATGCAGCCACGCTGGTGGCTTATTATCTTGCGGCGGCGCAGAGTGATGAGGTGAAGCGGGTGCTGGAGAGGACGGTGGTGTTGCTGGACCCGTGCCAGAATCCGGATGGGCTGGCCCGGTTTGCACAGTGGGCAAACGGCCATCGGGGAGAACACCTGAACGCAGATCCAAACCATCGAGAACATCAAGAACTCTGGCCGGGGGGACGTACCAATCATTACTGGTTCGATTTGAACCGTGATTGGCTTCCAGTACAGCATCCGGAAAGCCGGGGGCGCATCCGACTTTTTCATCGGTGGAAACCAAATGTTCTGACAGATCATCACGAGATGGGGACGGATCGGACCTTTTTCTTTCAGCCGGGGGTGCCGTCCAGGAACAATCCATTGACGCCCGAGAGTGTCTATCGGCTGACTGCGGAGATGGCATCGTTTCACGCCCGTGCGCTGGATGAGATCGGGTCGCTGTATTATACCCGTGAGGGGTATGACGATTTTTATGCAGGGAAGGGTTCTACTTATCCAGATCTGAACGGTGGAGTGGGTATTCTTTTTGAGCAGGCCAGCGTGCGAGGACACCGGCAGGAGAGCGAAAATGGGACGTTAACATTTCCGTTCGCCATTCGGAACCAGGTGGTGAGTTCTCTGTCCACGTTACGGGCGGCATTGGAATTGCGGTCGCGTTTGCTGGCGCATCAGCGAATGTTTTTTAAATCTGCGCTGGTAGAAGCAGATCGGACACCCGTGAGGGCCTATGTGTTTTCGGCGCCAGGAGATCCGGTTCGGGCCTATCATTTCCTGGATCTTTTGCATCAGCACGGGATCAAAGCGTATGCGCTTTCGCGGCAGGTGAGAATTGGGGAACAAGATTTTCTCCCTGGGGAGTCTTATCTGGTTCCCACACAGCAGCCGCAGTATCGCTTGATTACTTCGATATTTGAAACGCAGACGAGCTTTACGGACAGCTTGTTTTACGATGTGTCCACGTGGACGTTACCCCCGGCATTTCATTTGTCTTTTGCCGCGTATCGTTCCAAAACACTGCCTGCAGAGTTGCTGGGGCAGCGTGCGGACCGGCCTGTATTTCCCCAGGGGACCGTGCGTGGAGCAGCCAATGCGTATGCCTATGTATTTTCCTGGGATGCGTATTATGCCCCCAGGGCGCTTTACCGATTGCTGAAGTCGGGGGTACAGGCGAAGGTAGCCACACACCCGTTTGAGGCACGGATCGATTCTGGCGGGCAGAGGTTTGGGTACGGGACGGTGATGATTCCGGCCGGTGGGAAAGATGGGTTGCTACGCGCACGCATGGACAGTGTTGCGAGGCTGGATGGGGTCCAGGTTTTTGCGCTGGAGACCGGGCTTTCTATGCGGGGAATTGATGTGGGGAGTCCGAGTTTTGAGCCGGTGGTGAGGCCGCGGGTGATGGTGGCGGTGGGCGAAGGGGTTTCGGCAAGTGAGGCAGGGGAGAGTTGGTATGTGCTGGAACGGCGCTTTGATATGGATGTGAGTCTGGTAGAAACCGGGCGGTTCCGGTCTGTCGTGCTGAACCGGTACACGTGTGTTGTGCTGCCGAGCGGCTCGTACCGTACTGTGGATTCAACAGGTGTGGCCGCGTTGGCTCGCTGGGTGGAAGATGGGGGGACGCTGATCTTGCAGGGGGAGGCTGTTGAGTGGGGGCTGAAGCGGAAACTGGCGAACGGGAAATTGAAGAGCCTTCAAACGCCCGTGAAAGATGAGCGCAGGGCCTATGCGGATGCGACGCGGGATTTGGGTGCGCAGAAGATTGGGGGGGTGATCCTGGAGGTGCAGATCGATCCGTCGCATCCGATGGGGTACGGGTACGCGGAGTCCAGGGTTGCGGTATTCCGGCAAGGCACTGTGTTTCTGGAGCCGTCCGAAAATCCGTACGCAACTCCGCTACAGTACACGGATTTTCCACTGGTCAGCGGGTATCTTTCGGCGAACAACGAAGCGCTGTTGCGGATGGTGAGCGGCCGAGGCCGGGGGCGCGTGATTCTGATGCCCGATTCGCCAATGTTCCGATCTTTCTGGTATGGCACGGACAAATTGCTGTTGAACGGTATTTTCTTTGGGCGGATGATCCAGCCTGAAACCACGGAACGGGTCAAGGTGGGGTCGCGGTAAAAAATAAAGACAATACAAGAAAGAGGAGCAGTCCAATGGGCTGCTCCTCTTCTGTTTTATCACGATTTTGCCTCTGTAGGGGCAACCCCCCGTGGTTGCCCGGACTTCTGATACAATGTTGTTTCTTGGAGAACATCTTCCGTGGTTGTCCGCCTTGTCTCTCAGGCGTGTTTTTCAAGCAGGGCTTTGCTTTTGAGCACGCCTTCGTGGTCGTCGGTTTTGCCTTCGTACTCAATACCGTAGGGGTTGCTGTACCCGGCTTCTCGGAGGATTTTGAGAGCGGCCGCACAGTCGATCTCCGGGGATTCTCCATCTGGACCAAAGCTGAGGAATTTTCCGTGGATGGCCCAGGCGTAAGGGGCTACCTGTTTGAGGTTTGCCAGTTTGTCGTCTTCTGGGGGCCAGTTGAGAAAGTCTGCCAGGGTACGGCAGTAGTCGCTATTGACGGCGTTCATGATGGTAACAATGTTGTCCGGGGTGCTGGAGATGCCGCCGTGGTTTTCCATGAGGAGGCGCAGGCCGGCTTTCTGGCAGGATGCGGTAAGTTCGCCAAAACTTTTGATGCATTGCTGGACGTGTGCGTCCGTGACGGGTTCGCCACGGGGAGGGCCACCGCTGTTGGTCCGGAAGGAGTTGCATCCGAGTTCGCCGCAAGCGTCAATCCATTTGAGGTGGTTCTGGACTGCCTGTTTGCGTTCGGTTTCATCCAGGGCGCCCATGTTTCCGTGGCCGTCCACCGCGATGTTGAGGAGTTGCACACCCAGGTCGTCTGCACGTTTGCGGAGTTCGGCCAGGTACCCGGTTTTGATGGGGCTGGTTGCCTGGTTTTTCGGATCTTCGTACTCGAAGAAGGGGCTGTTGAGTTCGAGGATGTGAATGTCGAATTCTTCTACGGCGAGTTTGGGGAAGTCCAGCAAGTCCAGGGGATTGTCCTGGTTTCTGAACCTGCGGTTGATGCTCCATCCTGCGAGCGAGATTTCCATACGATCCTCCAGTTTCAAAGTGATCCTGCTTGCATTTGGGTTACACTTCAAATATACTACAGGCTGTGTTTTGATGCCATTGTTTCAAGAGGCGGCCGGGAATTTTTCTATTGAGTTGAGGAGGGGGTATGCTGCCGCGTGAGCGTACGGTTCGGCACAATTTTTTGATGGGGGTGCTGAACGGTGCCATTTTTCAATTTGGCGTTGCTTTTGTGGATCCCACAACGGTGATGCCGGTGTTTATTAAAAATTTTACGGATTCGGATTCTGTGGTTGGGCTGGCCAGTTCGGTTCGGCGGGCGGGATGGTTGTTGCCTCAGTTGCCGATGGCGGGGTATCTGGAGAGTCGACCGTACAAAATGGGTGTGTACGTGCGGGGCAATGCGGTGCGGTTGGGGGTGATCTGG
>JAQCGA010000543.1 GCA_027619145.1 bacterium
ATCCATCGGTTGCTGGCCTACCGGGAACGACTTCATCAGGCAGGTGCAATTGTGGTGGTGGCCGGTATGGAAGGTGCGCTGGCCAGTGTGGTGGGAGGGCTGGTGGATGTGCCTGTGGTGGCGGTGCCTACAAGCGTTGGGTACGGCGCAAGTTTTGGAGGGGTGGCTGCGTTGCTGGGCATGTTGAATAGTTGTTCGCCTGGCGTGGCCGTGGTGAATATTGATAATGGATTTGGCGGAGGGGTATATGCGAGCCTGATAACGAGAGAACGGAAGCGGTAGGCGCAGAGAAAATTCGACGTAAGGTCAAACAGGAGGAGGGTGGCTCGATTAATGTTCGGGCCGTTCTTCTCCTGTTTTTTCTTTTTCTGTATGGGAAGATTTTTCAAAGTCCACAATCTGGTGACCATCTGCATAGGGGCGGGTGCGGTACTCGCGGATGGCCTGCATGCGTTTCAGAATTTCACTGATGCGCATGGACGCCTGAATAATGTGCTTCTGGTAGGAGGACGCGGCGTGATCTTCTCCCAGCACGTCCATTGCCATTTCGGAGTACCCCAGGATGGCCGTAAGCGGCTGATTGATTTCATGGGCCGCGCCTCCAGCGATTTCAAGCAGCGTTTTTAACCGGTCGGCTTCCATTCTGCGCTCATCGGCGGCCCGGCGGTCCAGGAGATCTCGGGCGACGTTGATGAAATAGCCTTCGCTGCCCACGGTGAAGCCTGCCACGGTCCATTCTACAGGCAGCTCGTTTCCGTTCTGTTGTAACACCAGATCTTCGTATACGTGGGGGCCATCGCCTTTGGAGAGCTGAATCGCTTTTTGCCACCGGGCCAGACCTTCTTCTGAGTGAAATCGGGCAATGTCCAGACCAATGATTTCATCCTGTGCGCGTCCAGTAAGGGTCGCAACACTACGGCTGGCCATCAGGATGACCCCAGTCTGGTTTGTAATTAGAATTCCATCGCCAATATATTCAAAAATCATATTGCTACGCGTTTCGGCGGCTTTGCGCCGGTGGATGTCGCGCAGGTGCAGCAATAGTCGCCGGTGTCCCTCCATTTCAACCAGAGACAGATCGGTGTCTACCGGAAGGATCTTGCCGTCTGGAAGGGCAAGGTGAATTTCAAAAATGGGGATTTCGCTACCTTCGTAGGCTCCGCGGACCGCCATTTCAACTTCGGGACGGTCTTCGGGTAACACGAGATCGAGTAAGAGTTTCTGAAGGAGGCTATTTCCCTGGACATCCAGCAGTTCTGTGGCTGCAGCGTTGGCCTGGAGGATTGCGCCGGATTTGTCAAGCACCAGCTCGGGATCTGAGGCGTGTTCGAACAATGCCCGGTGATAGGCTTCAGAGCGCCGGATTTGCTGTTCCAGTTCCAGGATCCGAAACTGGACGTTGGCCCGCGCGAGCAGTTCCTGCATGTTGAAGGGTTTTGCAATATAGTCGTTGGCGCCTTTTTGCAGGCCTTCAACAATCTGATTCCGATGGTCCAGGGCGGTGAGGATGATTACGGGGATTTTTTGGAGAGATTCATCTTCTTTGAGGAGGTCCAGAACCTCGTACCCATCCAGGCGGGGCATCATGAGATCCAAGAAAATCAGATTGGGGCGGACGGAACGAATGGTTTCGAGACCTTCCTGGCCGTCTGCAGCGGTTGTGACGTAGTGGCCCTGCGCTTGAAAAATGCTGGAAAGCATCTCTCGAATGCTTGGGTCATCGTCAACGACAACAATTCTGGGCATAAGACATCCAGATCACTTGGGATGGGAGTGTTTAGCGATTTTGTGCAAATTCTTCCGGGAGTTCACCGACCTGGTTTTTGAAAAATAGGTCGGCGGTTTCCGTAAACCTTGCTTTGAGATGAATGACAGCAGGCTGAGAGAGACCGATCCGTGTTGCCCGTTCTTCGAAAACATTGTAGCAGTGCGTTTTGATTACTTCGTGTCGGCGGAAATGGGATTCAATATTGTTTTGCCCGTCTGGGGCGGCCGCGAACCGCTCTTTGTAGAGTTTCATGCCGTGTTCAGCCAGAAAATCTGTGTAGTAGTTGAGCGCCAGAGTTCGAGCATTTTTTGCCTTGTCTTCGGTATAGGGAGATTTTCTGTAACGCATCAACACTTCTTCCTGGATTCCCAGCCGTTCGCCGGGAATGATATCGGCTTTTTTGCGAAGGCCCAGATAGATGCGTGCCAGGATTTCGATGGTAGGTACAAATGTTCCCAGGCGTGTGGCTACGGAAAACAGGAGGTGGCGTATCTGTGGGTCTCTGAGCAGACCGAGCGCTTGCCGGGTGATGTCTTCCGGCAGGACTTTAGAGAGCAGGTCACTGTCTTTTTTGATTTTCCCGTCCGGGTCCAGTGGGAAGCTTTTGACTCGTTCGATGACTGCTGCATTTAGTTTGATTTTTTCAGGATCGAATGAGAATGCCGTTGCCAGTCGATTCGCTGCTTTGAGGCCTTCCCGAAATGAATCTTCGTGGAACTGTTTATCGAACTGCTCCCGAGGAGAATAAAGCGCGCTCGGTTTGGCCGCCGGATCGATAAGCACTTTCTCCCAAATGGGGTTGCACAGGACGGTTTGAAGTGCCTGGAAGCTTCGCAGGGCTTGCTCGGTTTTAGAAAGTCTGGGGCCGGTTTGTTGCTGGCGCGGTGGCTTTTTCGCCTGAGGTGCGGTTTTGTTTTTGGAGACTGGTTTGTCGCTCCCCGGATCTGGCTCAGGAGTGGCTTCATCGCGTTGTTCTACGGCTGACTTCTCGTTTTTTTCTACAGCATTGGGTTGTGCTGATTCCTGAGGCACTTCTGCTGGGGCCCGTTCTTCGTTTGTGGCCTGATCCTGAGAAGGAGGTTCTTCGGTTTGGGCGCTGGTCTCTCGCTTTTGAGGCGCACGCTGTACTTTGGCGGGCGAAAAATCTACTGGTGGCGTGTCTTGAGGTGCCTCGGCATTGTTTACCGGCGGTGGTTGGTCTGCTTGTGACTCGGAGGCACCGGAATTCATTTGTTGGAGGGGATCTGGTGTTGTCTCTTCTGCGTTACCCGGTGCGGCGCTTTCCTCTGGAGCGGTTTTCTCGCGTTTTTTGGGTGCGCGCTGTACTTTGGCCGGCGAAAAGTCCGCTGAAGCCCCCGGAGGGCCTTCTGGGACCGCAGCTGGCTGCCCCGGGGCAGGTGGCGCTGTTACCGGAGAACCTGAGTTTGGGCTCATGCGCGATTGCGCCGACGTGTCGTCTATATCTTGTGTTTCTATCGTGTCCTGCGAAGATCGGGTTTCGTCGTTGTCCGGTTCTGCACCATTCAGGCCCACCATGGACTTCGGGCTTTTCAAGCTGTCTGTGGCTGTGTTGAGGAGTGCGCGTGGCTTGATTTCCTCTGTGGCATTTTTGAATTCGTCCACCAGATTGTGGGCAAATTTTTGCAGCCGGTCTTTGAACAAGCTGCCGTTTTCGCTGGGTTTGTCTTTTTTGGCATCCTGTTTAGCCGCCGGCTTTTTTGTTTTTTTGCTTTTTTTAAAGAATGATTTAGAGAGGGACTTGGTTGGGGTTTTGTCTTCTGGTTTTCCCGAAGGGGCAGACGTAGGCCGGACAGGCGCTTTT
>JAQCGA010000544.1 GCA_027619145.1 bacterium
GGTCGTACGAAGCGGACCAGCGCGCCATGCGAGCGCAGGATGAGACGTTAACCCAGGCTGTGAACCAGGTTGGCAGCATCCGGTCCTGATGACCGCCGGGCATTTGGGCCCGGAACCGTAAGTTTTTTCAGGAGGTGAAAGGCAGTGTCAAGAGCGCTACGGACTTCCGCAACGGGTATGGTTGCCCAGCAGTTGAATATTGATAACATTTCGAACAATTTGTCGAACGTGAATACAACGGGTTTCAAGAAGAGCAAGGCGGAGTTTCAGGACTTGCTTTATCAGACGATCCGGACGGCTGGAACGTCGGCTGCGCAGGGGGCGCTGGTGCCTGTAGAAATTCAAATTGGGTATGGAACCCGCGTGGTGGCCACACAGCGCATTTTTGAGCAAGGCCAGGTAACGGCAACCAATAATACGCTGGACCTGGCTGTTGAAAATGAAGGCATCAACGGGGACGGGTTCTTCCAGATCACGCTGCCCGATGGTACGGTTGCTTATACGCGCGATGGCGCGTTCAAGTTGTCTTCGGAAGGCGGGATTGTTACATCCGATGGTTTTGCGCTGGATCCGCCCATCTCGATTAGTGAAGGTGCGGTGAGTGTGAATATTTCTGCGGACGGTAGTGTGGAAGTGCTTCAGGCCGGTGATACGGGCGCATCGAATGTGGGCCAGATTGAGCTGGCCAAGTTCATCAATCCGGCCGGGTTGCGCAGTATAGGGCGCAATCTTTTCATGGCGACCGAAGCATCTGGGCCAGCATTGACGGGGCAGCCGAATTCGGAAGGCTTTGGCCGGATTTCTCAGGGATTTCTGGAATTGTCTAACGTAAACGTAGTGGAAGAGCTGGTGAATATGATTATGGCCCAACGCACCTACGAGGTGAACGCTCGGGCCATCCGCACGTCCGACGAGATGATGCGTGAGACGAACAATATTGTGAGCTAAGGTAGAACAAATCATATTTGAATGAATTGAACAAGGAGCCTACGGTTTGATTTCCAGAACCCGAATGACTGAAAAAAATACGGCACGTACGGTGCTCTTCTACGCGCTGCTGTTGATCCTCTGGTCGCTTTGTCTGATGGTGGGCGAAGGCGATGCGGATGTGGTTGTTTCCGAAACAGAGGTTCATCGCGTGGTGTCCGATTACGTGCGGGAGATGCTTTCAGATTTCGAAGGGCAAGTAGAGGTGCAGGCACGTCAGCGTGGAGATCTGCACGTGGAAGGTGTGGGCGCTGTGACATTGAAAGTTCGGTCCACGTCGAAGCGTTCGGGATCCCGTTCGGTGCCTGTGATGCTGGAGGTGTACCGAGGACCGGTGATGGTGCGCGATTATTTGCTTTCAGCAGAAGTGCGGTATTATGACGATGTGGTGGTGGCGTCTCGCCAGATTGAGCGGAACGAACCTGTAGTACAGGATGCCCTATCTGTCGAGACCCAGGAGATTACCGGGAGGTTGGGGCGGTATTTTCGTTCTGTATCTGATCTGAAAGGGATGCGTACCCGGACTCGTATTGTGGCCGGACGGCAGGTGGATCCGCGTCGGGTAGAGCGCATTCCTGCGGTGGAACGCAGGGACCAGGTCCACATCCGAGCAGAGATTGGCGGTGTGGCCATCAGCACCCTGGGTGAGGCTACCGAGTCCGGTGCGGTTGGAGATCGTATTCTTGTGGAAAACCTCTCTTCTGGAGAGAAGGTTTCTGCTGTAGTAGTAGGCCCGGGTGTTGTGCGGGTTCTGTTTTGAGCGCAAACGGACAATGGACAAATAAGGAGTATTTGGCATGAGATTTGCAATTTTATTTTTTGCGCTGGTGTTTGCATCGCCTTGTGTAGCGCAGTCGTTGTTCAGCAATCCGGGTGCGTCACCGTCGCTGTACCAGGACCGGAAACCGACCCGGGCCAATGAGGTGGGTGATATTTTGACGGTGCTGATTACGGAGACGACTTCGGCAACGAACACGTCGAATATATCGACGAGCAAGTCCAACAATGCGAGCATTGCAAGCCAGCAGGGTACGGGCCGACTTAACTTTATTCCGGGTTTCGGGTTGAACAGCAACTCTGCTACAGATTTTAGCGGCGATGGGACCACCGCCAGGCAGCAGCAGATTCAAGCGCGGGTTTCGGTGTCTGTGGTAGGACTGCGGCCGAATGGAGATTTGATGGTGGAAGGCAGCCGGAGCATTGAGATTAATGGCGAACGGGAAGTGGTTCATCTGACCGGAGCTGTGAACCCTTTGATCATTCCTGCAGATAATACCATTGAGTCTTATCGGATGTCTGACTTACAGATTTCCTATAAAGGCAAAGGTGTGATTTCGCAGGGCTCCCGACCGGGCATTGTTGCACGTTTTTTCAGCTGGATTTTCTGAACAACCTTTTGGGTACACAACGTTTGAGATGGGGTGGATTTTTATGCGCACGTATGGCAGGTGGATGTGGATGCTGGTTCTGCTGGTGCTTGTGCCAGGCGTTGGCCGGGCGCAGTTCGTGCCAGAGTTTGAGCCGCAGCAAATTCGGCTGAAAGATATTGCACAGATCCAGACCCTTCAGGACGTGCAGTTGATTGGGTACGGTCTGGTGGTGGGTCTGGAAGGAAACGGCGACGGCCGAGGTGCTCCTTTTATGACGCAGGCACTTGCCAACTTGATGCGCAACATGGGCGTGGAGGTGGAGCCGCAGCAAATTCGAGCAAAAAATGCGGCGGCTGTTATGATTACAGCCACGTTGAGTCCGTTCGATCGGGTGGGCGC
This sequence comes from bacterium, assembly GCA_027619145.1. Next base: position 2,757 of record JAQCGA010000544.1, read on the forward strand.
AAGTATTGACGTGACGGTGTCTTCGGTAGGCGATGCTTCCAGTTTGCAGGGTGGAATTTTGTTGATGACTCCGCTTCAGGCCAACCCGCCCAATGGGCCGGTTCTGGTTCTCGCGCAGGGGGCGGTATCGATTGGTGGTTTCAATGTGGAAGGTGGAGGTGGGGGCGGGTTTACAAAGAACCATCCGCTGGTGGGGCGGGTTCCCAATGGGGGAATTGTGCAGCAGGAACTGGTGGCACCGGGTGAGGAAGGGGTCAATGAACTTACAGTGATGCTGAAGAATCCAGATTATACAACGGCGGCTCGGCTGGCGTATGCAATTGATATCAAGTTTGGGCAAGCACTGGCGCGTGCGCTGGATGCAGGTACTGTCCGGCTGAGTGTGCCGCGTTCACGTCAGGCGTCCGGCGTGTTTATTGAATTCATTTCGGAACTGGAAAATGTAACTGTCATTCCAGATGTGAAGGCCCGCGTGGTGGTCAATGAACGAACTGGCACCATTGTGGTAGGCGATCATGTGGCCATTTCGGAAGTGGCTATTGCGCACGGCAACCTGAGCATTTCTGTGGGTCCGCAAGAAACAGTGACCGGGGGCGTTCCCGGAGGGCCGCAAGCCCAGCTTCAACTGGGTGGCGCCGTGCAAGTGGAAGAAGACAAACCCCGCGTGCTGGCGCTTCCGCCGGCATCCAGCGTGAGCGATGTGGCCAAAGCGTTGAACGCACTGAAGGTAACGCCGCGCGATATTATCGCAATTTTTCAGGCATTGAAACAGGCCGGCGCTCTGAAGGCCGAACTTGTGATTTTGTAACAGACGGACCCTGGAGAACCTAT
>JAQCGA010000545.1 GCA_027619145.1 bacterium
TGCGATTGAGAAGGGAAGCCAGGAGGAACGACCCCAGGAACCCGGTTGCTCCGGTGAGGAGAACTTTTCCGTTTTCCGGGGCCGGGCCGCCGGAGGGGGCAATGTCTTCGGGAAGGTCCACATCCTGTTGCATGGACTTTGCTTCTTGATCTTCGATTGCGCGTAAGCGTTTGACATAGGGTTGCGACGCAAAGCGGAACGACCGGCCATTGGATTGAGACTGGGAGAGGAATGTTCGGAGTTCACCCACGGTAATCGACTGGAGCAGGCGCAGGTCGTAGAGGTTTTCGAACTTTTGACTGTTGCGGAACCGGACCTGTTTTCTTACGATTTTATCAAGCTGCAAGCTGATGTCCACAAGGGTCAATGAATCGATTCCCAGGTCTGAGAGGGTGCTGTTTTCATGTTCATCATTTGGGAAATGGCGCAAGAAATGGTCGATGGCAGAATCCGATTCGTCTTTGGCGGTTGCCCGGCGGCAGGCCAGAACAGAGACGTCTCCACTTTCCCGGCGGGTTTTGCATTCCTGGCGCGCAATTTTGCCCGATGAAGTTTTCGCAATGGTACCGTGTGGAACAATGGCCAGAAGCGCCACATCGACCTGGCACCGTTTCTGAACCTCGCGGCACACAGCCTCCAGATCGGGTAGATCGTCTGCTCTTTTTGCCTCGGCGATGACCGCGATGGCCTCTCCCTTCTCGGCATCTTCAATTGCAAATGCCGCCACACACCCCGTACGAATTTGAGGCGTACACCCTTCTACGACTGTTTCGATATCTGCCGGATAATAATTCTGCCCGCCGATGATAATCATATCTTTCAACCGACCGCAAATGAACAATTCTCCTTCGTACAGAAACCCCGCATCGCCTGTGCGCAGATAGGTGCTGTTGGCCTTGTCGCCTGAGATGGACGCGTGAAAAACGGCCTGTGAAAGCGCCGGGTTGTTCCAGTAGCCTGCGGTTTTCGATTTTCCGGCAATCCATATTTCTCCAATCAACCCTTCCCCGAGCGCAACGCTTCTGTCGGTATCCACGATCTGCACGTCGATTCCCGGGAGCGGCTTGCCGCAACTGACCAGGCTTTGCTGGTTGTACCCATCGGTTCTGGGGGGCTCAATTCGGAGGTGGTTCTGCTGAATCAAATGGCTGTTGACGACCTGTTGAACGCGACCGTGGCCTGTGACGGAAAGCGTATTTTCAGCCAACCCGTAAAACACCACGGAGGCCTGCGGGGAAAGCCCGCAGGGACCAAATCGCTCCAGGAACCGGGTGTAGGTGCTGCTCCGAACCGGCTCGGATGCATTCATCAGACACCGCATTGAACTCAGGTCCAGGGACGCCAGTTTCTCGTTGGAGATCCGGTCTTCTCGGAGGCAATATTCGTAGGCGAAATTGGGGGCGCTTGTAATGGTAGCGCCTACTTTTGAGAGGGTATCCAGCCACAAGAATGGCCGTTTGAGGAAATTGAAGGTTGAAAAGTTAACCGTTGACCCGCCGGTTAACATAATAAAAAGGTAATACCCGATCAGGCCCATATCGTGATAATGGGGCAACCAGGATACGCCCACTGGCTGGTGATCCAGTGTGGCGTGGCAATTATGAATGACATTGGTATGCGATACCATAACCCCCCGGGGGTTTTGCGTGGAGCCGGAGGTATATTGTAAAAAAAGCAGGGAATGCGGCTGGCTTTGAAAATTGGGCAGGTGGCCCTGCAGGGTATCGGTTGGGAGCCAGTCCAGTGTACTGAGGGGGGATTTTCGGAGATAGCTTGCAGCTTCTTCACTTCGATGGGTGAGGAAATGAAAATGCTGTAGATAGGACTGGGTGGTGAGCGCGGTGGTGGCTCCAGAATCGTTGGTCATGCGGCACAGTTTTTCAATTCCACCGATCAGCCCAGACGTATCTGGCGGGGGTACGAGAACGGGCAGGGCACCTAGTTTCGCGCAGGCCATAAAAGCAACAGCCATTTCCAGGCCGGGTGGGTAGACCAGGAGGATGGGTTGGCCCGAACGTACTTTTCCGGTCTCCCTTAACCTGTTGGCAACATGATTGGAGCGTTCATGAAACTGGCGAAACGTATAAGATTCGACAACCTGTGCTGTGCCGTCTAAAAACGTATAGAGCATCTTGTCGGGTGTGTCTGCGGCCCATTTTTCAAGATAGCCGACAATGCTCTCCATAAATTTCCCTTTCTTACCGAAGATGATACGTTCGCCTGGGAGGTGTTTCGGATTCCGAGAAACGCGTGTTGGTTCGCCGCTGGTTTGGTTCGCCGCCGGGAGGCGGCTCCTACGGGGTGGGAAAAAATCTTTTAAACATACGATATTTGGGTGGAAAAGAAAATGGATTATCGTGCTGGGGTGGGTTGGCCTCTTGTGGGTCTTGACTTCCTGTGGGTTCTAAATTACCTTAGGGGCTCGATTATAAAAGGTGGACACCGGTGTCCGATAGATAAGGTATAGGTGGTTGAAAATGAACCAGTTTAGAAAGGTTCTGCGATGAGGCGTGTGTTGGTTCCGCTGCTGATTCTGGTGGCAGGTGGCGGAATTTTAAGTCTATTGCTCTGGACGCGAAAAGCACCTCAGCGGCAGGAGAAAATATACCGGGGGCCGCTGGTGGAAGCGGTGGTAGTGGGGACAGAGACCGTCCAGATTGTGGTGAAAGGACAGGGGACCGTACGGCCAGGAGCGCGGGTGGACCTGGTGCCACAGGTGGCGGGGTTGGTGGTGTGGAAGTCCGCTGAGCTGGAACCCGGCGGGTATTTCTCCAGGGGAGATGTGCTGTTTCGGATTGATCCGGAAGACTACAAACTGGGCTTGACTCAGACCGAGGCCCAGGTGGCCCGAGCGGCGTACCGGTTGGATTTGATGCGCCAGGAGGCCGCGTTGGCCCGGCAGGAATGGGAGGCACTTCAGCAAGACGGGGGCGCAACCAGAGAAGCCCCCAGCCCGCTGGTTCTTCAGGCACCTCAACTCCGGTCTGCCCAGGCGGATTTTGATGCGGCCCAGGCGCAGGCTGCAGAGGCCAGACTCTATTTGAAGCGGACCGAGGTGCACGCCCCATTTGACGGCCGGGTTCGTTCTGTACACATTGATGAGGGCCAATTTGTGGCACCCGGGAAACCGGTGGGCCAGCTTTATAGTACTGAAGATGCTGATATTATGGTGCCGGTGGCGGATGAAGACATGGCCTGGTTCGATCTTTCTTCTCCGGGTGTACCCGGGGCTTTTCCGACCGCTGTTGTAACAACGACGTTCGGGGGGCGGCCGTATGCGTGGCAGGGACATATGGTTCGGACAGAGGCCGAGGTGGATCTTCAAAGTCGCATGGTCCACCTGGTTGTGAACGTGCCCCATCCGTATGCTGTGAATGGCCCGGATGATGTGCCGCTGATGGCGGGGATGTTCGTGGATGTGGCGATTACGGGCAAAGCGGTATCTGGGGTACGGGTATTGGCGCGGTCCGCATTGCGGAATGGTGCGTTCATTTGGGTGGTGGGGCCGGATGGTCGGCTGCAGGTGCGGCCCGTTCAGGTGGTACGTGCCGAGGCGGAACGGGTTCTGGTTTATGCAGATCTGGCAG
>JAQCGA010000546.1 GCA_027619145.1 bacterium
GGATATTTTGAAGGGGCGTGCAAAAGAGAAGACGACAGCAGAATGGCTTTCGCTGTTTACAGGAGAGGTTCCGTGTGCGCCGGTAAACACGGTTGAAGAGGCATTTTCAGATCCTCAGGTTGCGGAAGATGAGATGGTGATTGATTTACCGCACCCGGAGTTCGGTGCTGTGCGGGTCGTGGCGAGCCCGATCAAGATCAGTGACGCACGGGTGGTACATCGCCGGGGGCCCGCATTGGGCGAACACACAGACCTGGTTCTGTCCGAGTGTTTGGGGATGTCTCAAGAAAAAATTGATACGTACCGTACGCAAGGCGTATTTTGATTGAACGTAGTACGCGATATTTTTCGGAGGAAGAACGGATGGGAAAGGTTCTGAGATTGCCAGCACACTATTATCGGCAGCACGATGCAGCCTTAGATAAGGATATTCCGGGGCGAGGGTATGCGGGTTGGTCCTCGCGGGTCCTGGATGTACCGATGGAGAAGACGGCACTGGTTTGTATGCATGCGTGGAACCCCGGTCTGGTGGACGAGATTCCGGCAGGGCCGGATTCACCGTATGCGGGTTGGTTCCGTGTGGTGGAGTATTTTTCTCGGGCCACAGAGATTTCTAAAAAGGTGTTTCCGCCGTTGTTTGCTGCAGCGCGTGAAGCCGGGATTACGGTGATGCACGTGGGATCGTCGGAGAGTTATACAGACCGGCACGACGAGTACCGGCGGATCAAGGAGATGGCAGGTTCACCGCCGGAACGCCCCGCTGGGGCCGTGGACGATCCGCTAAAAAGTCAGTGGCAGACGGAACGGAATATGCTCACACAAGGGGCCCACAATAAGAAGGATATTACGGAAGGGTTCAAGCTGGTGAACTTCCCACCCCAAGCCATGCCTGCACCGGGTGAGCCTGTGGTGATTAATTCCCATCAGCTGAATGCAGCTTGCCGCGAGAAGGGGATCTGGCACCTGATCTATTTCGGGTTTGCCATAAACTGGTGTTTGTTGGCGAGCCCGGGTGGGATGATTGATATGAGCCGGATGGGGTACGTTTGTTCTGCAATTCGGCAGGCGACGTCTGCGGTGGAGAATAAGGAGAGCTGTACTGAGGAATGGGCCAAGCAGATTGCGCTGTGGCGTCTGTCCTTGATGTTCGGCTGGGTGTTTGATCTGGACCCGGTACTGGCAGCGCTGGGGAAGGTTGGTGAGGAATAGAACGAACGTAAAACGAGAATCCGGCTGAATATGTGATAAAAGGGCACCGTCTATAGCGACGTTGCCCTTTTTATGTACTCTGTAAACCTGAATCCTGCTGAAAAGCAATCTCGCCCACTTTATTAATTTCGTTTTTTGCCGAGGATTTTCTCTTCGAACCACCCGGTGATGGCTTTCAGGCGTTCGATGCGGTGTTTTGGTTTTCCGGAGCGGGAGAGTTCGTGAGATTCGCCGGGAAAGCGGATGAATTCCACATCCTGCTTGAGCCACTTCAGGGCGGTATAAAGTTGCTCGGCTTGTTCGATGGGGCAGCGCCAGTCTTCTTCGGAATGGATAATGAGGAGTGGGGTTTGGATCTGTTCGACGTAGGCGATGGGCGAGCGTTTCCAGTATTCTTTCAGGTTTTTCCACGGAAGGCCGCCAATTTCTTCCTGAGAGAACCGCCAGCCGATGTCTGAGGTTCCGAAGAAACTGGTCCAGTTGGAGATGCAGCGCTGTGTGCAGGCGGCTTTGAAGCGGTTGGAGTGGCCTATGATCCAGTTGGTCATGAAGCCGCCATAACTACCTCCGGTGACGCCCAGGTTTTTGGGATCGATGGGTTCGGTTCTGAGAACGTGGCCTACGGCTTCTGTGACGTCCTTGTAATCCCGCTCGCCGTAGTGTTTGCTTACGGCAAACGCCCAGTCTTCTCCATAACTGGAGGAGCCGCGTGGGTTGATGTAGAAGACGGCAAATCCAGCGGCGTTGAGGAGGTGGAATTCGTGCATGAATCCCTGGCCGAAGGCGGCGCGTGGGCCGCCGTGAATTTCGAGAATGGCTGGATGCTTTTTGCGGCGAGAACCTGGTGGAAGCATGATCCAGCCTTCGACTTCGGTTTTGTCACTGGCATTGAAGGTGAAGCGTTTGGGTGCGGCCATTTTGAGACGCGAAAGGAGGGAAGTGTTGAAGCGGGTCAGGCGCTTGTCGGATTTGCCCTGTGTCCAGATCCAGACCTCGGCCAATTCTGTTGGTGTCATGCGCGTGTAAGCGGCCACGCTGTGGTCGGCGCTGTAGGACGTGGATTCAACGGTGTAATCGCCGGAAGTGTACGCAGTGAGCTCTTTGGTGTTTAGATCCAGCGAGAAGAGACGGTCTGCACCCCGGTCTGAGGCGAGGAATTTGATCTGGGTTCCGTCCGGGCTCCAGCATGGTCCGAAGGAGGGGGACCCGCCTCGAACGTCGGAGCCGATGCTCTGGCCGATGCTCAGGTCGATGTGGCGGGAGATATTTTGGGGTTTTCCACCCGTGGTGGGAACCAGGTAGAGGTTGCTGTTGGTTCCATTAGAACGGCGTCTGTCGCTCCCGATGAAGGCAATGGTTTTTCCGTCTGGAGAAGGTGTGGGCGACGAGATGTGGCCGGGGAGTTCGCAGAGTTTTTTGATGTTTCCGCCTTTGACTGGAAGGCTGTAGAGATGGCGTGCATAGGTGTAGTCCGTATCTTCGCTCTTGTTTCCAGTGAGTAAGATGTGTTTTCCGTCTGCAGACCAGGTAGCCTGTTCGACGCTCCAGTCGCCTTCGGTAAGTTGGCGGATTTTTCCGCCTTTGGGAGAGACGGTAAAGAGGTGTGTACGGTAGGCGTAGTGATACCCCCCGCCGTTCATCCGGTAAGAGAGGCGCCGGATGTGTACGATGTCACTTTTGGCTTCTTCGGGTTTGTTGTCTTCTTTCGGGTCCACTGGAACGCGACCGAGGAAGAGAATGGTTTTTCCGTTGGGAGACCAGGAGGGAGTACCAGCACCATGTTTTCGGTCCGTGATTCGGATGGCTTCTCCACCTGTGGCGGGAATGATCCAGAGCTGGCTTTTCCCTTTTTGTGCTTCTTCTGAATCGCGGGCTGAGGTGAAGAGGATCTGTTTCCCGTCCGGACTCCAGCGGGGGGTGGATTCGGATTCGCTGGAGGTTGTGAATTGTTGCGGTGTTCCGCCCCGGGTGTTGACGCGCCAGATGTGGCTTTCGTAGGCGTTTTTCTTTTTGTTCGGATGGAAATGGCTGACGGCGAATAGAACGGTTTCACCGTCTGGAGAAATTTGTGCGTCCGCAACGAGTTGGAATTTGTAGAGATCATCGGCGGTGATGTTGCGTTTGTTCGGCATGCGATGCTCCTGTGATATTAGGAGTTTTTGACTTCGGCCAGGATGCGTTTCAGGTTGGCAACCCCCTGGATCACACTTCCTTTAATGTCTGCCGGGTCGGTGACTTCCAGGGAGACGGTGCCGCCGTACCCGGCGTCCTGGAGGATTTTGAAGAGGGTGGACCATTGGGCATCGCCTTCTCCACCGACGGTGTTTTTGACGTAGTCGCCGGAGGGGTTCTGGTGCCAGCTTTCACCTTCTGG
>JAQCGA010000547.1 GCA_027619145.1 bacterium
GTTCTGGGTTGCCCGAAGACACCTTCGAGATGTATTTCTCAAAGCCTTCCGCAAAGATACAGAGATCGATGACCGGGATGAACTCCTCTCTTACCGCACGGCAGTTATTGGTCTGCTGGCAGGCCTGGTGTACATGTGGGTCTGGCTTGTACGGGTCGGCTTTGATCCTTTTCTGGCCGCACTGCTTCTTCCGGCAACCATCTTCACCTATGCGGGCATGGCCAAGATCATTGCAGATACCGGTATGCCCTATACCAATGTGCCCGCCGGCTCCTGGGGTCTGATCGCGCCTTTTCTTGGCGGCGGCTCCATTGGCGTTTCCACCCGCGTAGGCATCCGCTTTGCCTCCATCACAACATCACACTTCAAAGGCCTGTTCCTCCCCGCACTCACCCATGCCGCGCGGATTGCAGAAGGGGTACGTGGATCTCGGCGGCACCTCATGGTTGCCATTGCATTGGCTTTTGTAACCAGTCTGATTGTCAGCCTCACGCTCACCTTACACCTGGGCTATCGCGAAGGTGCCTATAATTTTAACAGTTGGGAAATTGTTCGGGCCGGCGAACGGCATTTTGCCGGCACAGCCACATCCGTAAAAAACTTCCTCACCAAAAAACCCGACCTGCCCGTGTACGTTGAAAATCCGGATCAGATGGCCTTTTTTGGCGTAGGTGGCATCGTGATGGCCCTGCTCATCTATATGCGTCTGCGCTTCGTCTGGTGGCCCCTACACCCGGTGGGTCTGGCCATTTCGGGTTCCTACCTCGCTCGCCGAACCAGTTTCACCATTTTTATTGCCTGGTTAATCAAGCTCGTCCTCATGAAAGTAGGCGGCCCAACCGTATATCGAAAATCCAGGCCGCTCTTTGTAGGCCTGCTGGTGGGTTATATCCTGGGCGTTGCCCTGTCCACGTTCATCGACATGGCATGGTTCCCCGAAAACGGCCACTCAGTACACAGATTTTAACGGCATCCTGAAAAATGTTTGCCGCATCAGGAGTTGCACCGTGATAGACCAACTTCGCCGAATCGGCCCCATCTTCCTCATTGGCTTCGCCACCCTGGCATTTGCCGGATTGCTGGTCGGCCCGCAGCAGGTGAATGGCTGGCTTACGGCTCTGATGGGCATCGAGCCGCCGCCACCTATTGCGCCTGTTCCAGTACCCGGTGCAAAGGCCACGGTAAGCCGCGTGCTGGATGCCGTTTCCGAAAACGACGTACGCACCTCCATGACCCGCCTTACCGGTGCAGGCTCCCGTGTGCCCGGCTACCCCGGCCACGATGCAGCCGCTCGGTACATTCAAGAACAGTTCGAACGCGCCGGACTGCACGACGTTCGAACCGAGAGTTTTGGTGTCACTTCGCCCGTAGATAAAGGCGGTGCACTCACCTTAAAGAACACCGGCGAGTCCTTCCCCATCCACGCCGTATGGCCCAATCTGGTAAAAACATCCACCTTGCCGCGTGGGGGCGTTCACACCCGCCTCATCTACGGCGGGCAGGGCGAATTCTCAGACTTCAATGGCCACACGATGGAAAACACAGCCGTACTCATGGAGTTTAACACCTGGAACAACTGGCTCAACGCAGCTACGTTAGGCGCGAGTCAGATCATATTCATTGAACCTGACTCTACATTTTATACCGAAGCCGAACAAAAATTCCTGCAGGTACCCAATAGCGTGGAACGATTCTGGATCGACAAAGAATCCGGTCACCGGCTGAAACGCCTTTTGGAACAACAGAGTGAATTAGACGTGGAATTGCGCGCCCGGATGGAGTGGGAAAAACATGAAGCCCACAACATCCTCGGCACTGTACCAGGTACAGATCCGGTACTCAAAGATCGAATCGTGGTCGTCAATGCCTATTACGACGCCATGTCTGTTGTACCGGCTCTGGCCCCCGGTGCAGAAATGGCCAGCAGTGCTGTCGCTCTCCTGGAATTGGTGGATTACTTCCAGCGGTATCCGCCGGCCAGAACCGTTCTCTTTCTGGCCTCCTCGGCGCACCACCTCGGCTTTCGTGGCATCTGCGACTTCCTGGGCCGCCACGCCCGAAAAGAAAAACACTTTGCCGAGTTGATGACCGACCCCATCGATATTCGCCTCTTCATCAGCCTGGACCTCACCAGTCAGACAGACCAGATTGGCGTATGGAATAGTACACGAAATTTCTATTACAACCGCTTCTTCACCCCCTTCGGCAAAAAATTTGTACGAATCTCTAAAGCCCTCGCCCCTGGTTTCCAGCTAGATCCCAACCGGGCTCTTCTGGACGGCATCAATCCCACAGGCGGTATGACCTGGGATATGTATGTGCCGGGGAAAAACCTGAAAACCGACGGTGAAGTCGTCCTCGAAGCCGGCACCTTGGCCATCTCGCTCATTTCCCTGAACGACGCCCGTTTCCGCGTAGATACTCCGCTGGACCTCCCCGAAAATATCAACTACCCCAACCTCACCGGGCAGGTCCGCCTCATTACCGGTTTGCTCGATGTTGCCCTCAATGACCCAACCCTTATTCCAGACTACCGCCTCAACCCAGACGATCGAATGCGCGGCCTGAAAGGCTTTGTCCGCACCTTTCCTCGCCGAAGTATTGTACCCGACCGGCCCAAACCCGGCGCCATTGCAGCACTGCGCATGGGCATTGATAAATCCATAAAAGGCGTACGGCGCATCTACTACGACCTGGCAGACGAAAAAGGTGAATTTTACATGCCCGGCATTGCCGAACGCAGTGTGTCTGTAAGCGCCTATTCCCTGGACCAGGAAACCGGAGAGATCATCTACTCGCCCAACTTCGGCCAGCAGGCCCGGATCTATCGGGGCGAATTTGACATGGATTGGTGGATCTCCAAACGCACAATCATCCTCTTCCCCTGCATCGCCACGGACTTCTACGACACAGTGGATCCGCGCTACCTCACCAAACTCTCGCAACTCAGCGTGTACGGCGAAAACAACACCGCCCCCAGAGAATACGGCTATGCCATTGGCTTTGGCCCCACCGAGCCCGTAGGCACCATATTCACCCGGCCTGGGGAAAAAATTAAACTGGCGATGCGCTCCGGGGCCATTGGCATCCGGTATTTGCTACTCAACTCAAAAAGCGCAGAAAGCGAAACCGAAGCGCGCGGCGAAGGATTCGTAACCCTCACACACGGTTCTTTTGTCAGAACCTCGTACCAGGCCGCCCGAGACATGTGGAACCTGGACGAAGCCCGCATGCGCGAAATGAAGCGATTTTCCATTGAAAACCAGCGGCTCAGCTCGCTGCATGCCCAAGCGGCCCTGCACCTCGAACAAGCAGAACAGGCCATGCAGGAAAAACGCTGGGATTCGTTCATGAAACATACCCGCGCCGCTCTGGGCATTGAATCCCGTGCGTACCCGGACGTCAAGAATACGCAAAATGACGTGGTGCGCGGCATCATCTTTTTTATGATCCTGGTTATTCCCTGCGCGTTTTTTACCGAGCGCCTCATCTTCACTTCCGGAGACATCCGCTGGCAGCTCATTGGCTTCTCGGGCATCTTCGTAGTCATCTGGCTGTTTCTTTCTCGAGTA
>JAQCGA010000548.1 GCA_027619145.1 bacterium
AGGTACCGCCATAAAACGGCACCCCATCAGGTGTAAGGAAAACGCTCATCGGCCAACCGCCAGACCCGGTCATCAACTGAACGGCATTCATATAAACCTCATCCAGGTCCGGCCGTTCCTCGCGGTCCACTTTAATGTTTACAAAGTGCTCGTTCATCACTTCCGCAATCGACTCGTTTTCGAAGGACTCATGCTCCATCACATGGCACCAATGACAGGCCGAATACCCAACACTTAAGAAAATGGGCCGGTCTTCGCTCCGGGCTCGGTCCAGGGCTTCTTCGCCCCAGGGATACCAATCCACCGGATTATGTGCGTGTTGTATGAGATAAGGGCTTGTTTCTTTTGCAAGGCGATTTGTAAACGGAGGCCCATTCATGAAAATCTATGTCCTTCCCTCTGGAAAGTCCCTGAGTGTGTTCAAAATTTCAAAAAAGTAGCAACGCTTCACCCAAGCACATCAATCATTCTAAGAGACTCAGCCAAATGAAAGCAGCGTTACCGCAGATCGCCCCGGGAGCAACTTGTGCAACCGCTCAGACCGCCAGGCGTCCCATCGGTTGGACCACGTAAAAATCTCGCGAGAAGGATTCGTCCTCACCAGCCGCCCCCCCGGCAAGACCGCTTCCAGCAACAGGTTACCCAGGGTGCAGGCTTCCCCGTCTTGCACACGAATTTCCAAACGATTTTCTTTTCGAAGCTGCCCAAGAGCCCAGGTGGGCAACTCCAACCGAGAAGGCACGTACTGATCCGCATCCGGCAAAACACCAACATCCTCTCCATTCAGAAACACCCGGCGGTTTGACCCAGCGGCATCCCAGGCACAGAACCGCAGAAAGGCGCGCCGAATATGCCCCAAATCGCTAAAAATTAAGCGTGCATCCGGCGGATGCTCCATTTTTCGAAAAGAGAGCGCATCTCCCCGGTTGCGCCACCGGACAGAGGTTTCTACCCCCCGATTCAAATGCCGCCATTCCACATGTACCATCCGCTTGCCCACACGAACCGTAAACCAGCCAGGGGCCGTATTTTCCAGGTATCCCGGCCAACAATCCAGCAAATCTTCCTGCGAAGGAAGAAGCGTATGTACCCGGTTCAACGGCGTGGGAATTTCTTCTGGCAAACCAATCGGTGCACTCATGAACTGAAAAGCCGGCTTCCCTTCGGTTCTATGAATCACAATGCTCTGGTTATGGGTATGCCCACAAAAATAAGCATCTACAGGATAACGCGCCAACATCCGGGGCAACTCCAACTGAAATTCAAAATTGGTAAAAAAAGCCCGCGAAACCGGCCAGATCGGATAGTGCCCGAACAGGAACGTCCGTTCAATCGCAATCTCTTCGCTCTGCTCTAGCAAACGTTCTAGCCACAAGCTTTGTGCTTCTCCACAGCGCCAATTTTCTGTATCCAGAAAAATCAGTCGGCACCCGGCCACATCCACAAAAAAATACCGGGCCTCGGGCTTCCAGCCAAGTTGCTGACCCAGGTACGGGCCAATGACGCCATCGTACGCCTCTACCGTGTCGTGGTTGCCACGTGTAACCAGCACCGGCATACCGTACCCATCAAAAAAATTCAGGCCAGCCCGCATCTCTTCCTGGGCCAGTTGCGCATCTCTGTGCCCCTCTACCAGATCTCCAGTCAGCACAACAAAAGCTGGCGCTTCTGCCTTCAAAGCCTCCATCATTGGCGAAAGTACATAGTGCACGTTTTCAATGTACTTCTCCACCTTCAGCGGACGCCGCGAGGAGGCATCTTGTTCCAGGTCTGGGTAAAACTTGGGATGTGAAAAATGCGTATCGCCCACAACGGCAAACGTAAACGGACGTTCAATTTGATGGAGCATCTGTTGAAAATTCATCCCAACTCTTTTCTTTTCAAACCGACGTTTCTGCCAAAGTACCTGGCCCTGCTGAATCTGTCAACCGCGAAAACAGGGCGCCCCCCCAGGCATTCCCAGAGCCCGCCGATTGTGCTTCTTTCTCTAGGATCTATTCTCTTCCCGAACTACCACGCTGCCCACGCTGCCCGCGCCCACCCCCTTGCCGGAACCGCTGCTGGGCGTCCTGCATACGCTGAAAATATTCTTTTAGCAACTCGTTCTGTTTCCCATTCAAGCCAGAAGTAAGCCTGGCTTGCAAGTCTCCACGCAGCACCTGGATCTGCTCCATCGCCTCTTCGCGGTCGCCCTCCTGCATGCCCCTGGCCACCTCTTCACGTTTGTCCAGTACTTCTTTCAACTCCCTGCGAATCTGGACAAGCTGCGCATCGGTCAATGCAATCTTCTCATCAAATGCCAGAAACCCCAGAACCTGCTCAACCGGCACCATCATGCGCAGCATTCCGCCGCCCCCTCTACCCCGTCCGCCTTCGGGTGGTTGGGCGTCTGCTCGCAATGCAAAACAAAGACATCCAACAACAAAAAGCAGCCCGACGGTTCGTAAATGGCTCATGGGTTCCTCCTTAAAAAAATAGATCTCAAGCCTCAGGCACAACCCGATATGGAACTGCCCGAGCACCCCGGTTTGTCTATTGGACAACCGGTGCTCGGGCAACGTTCCAAAATCAGAGCATCAACAATCACCAGGGCTAAAACACCACCTGGGAAACAGCTTTAGAAATCAACGCAACAGCAATGGAGGTCATCCCAATCAGCCCCATCCCACACGAATATCCGGCCAGCAGAATGGGTGTATAGGCGTTCCACTTGGATTGCCCAAAACGCTTTGCAAAATAGAAACGCCCCAGCATTGCGCCGGCAAACGAAAGCACCACAAAGTGTGGCCACTGCCCCAATCCACCTACGAATCCAAAAAACAACAGGGTAGGTGCCTTCACCACAGACAAGACAATATAGAACAAACTTCCAAAAACAAACCCTGCACCAATAATATCGGGCTTAACGATATCCGTAAGCAGCCATTCCAGACCGGCGTTGCCCTGCACCGCATCTTGCGGGATGGTTGACTTCAGCCACATCGTATGCATGGTTGCTTCGTATGGCCAGATCAACTGAGCAAACGGATACGTACTGGAAGGGATAGGGCCCAATTGCCAGATGAACTCATAAAAAATAAAACTACAAACAAACAGAACAATTGCACTGGCCGCCACCATTTTGATGTAGCTGATAAACTTGGTCTTGGTCAAGTCCAATTGTTTGTACACCGTCACCTCTGTGCCATAATCGTGCATCGGCAGCGGGGCAAACCAGATAGCAACCCCCTGGTACCCGGATAAGAAGATGGCAGCCTCCCGCAAGAACGGAATACTTGCCCCATACGGGCTCCCCGTCAAACCGATCATTCGGGCACCAATATAGGAAGAGATGGGAGTATAAATAAAACCGAAGAAGACCAGCCAACCCCAATGAAACTCGGGTACCAGAATCTGGCACATCCAGATAAATATTGCCGTCAACACCGCCCAACCCGCCAGAGGCCAGATCATGTTCACATCCCCCCGGCCTTCAGGCAACTCGTCAAAAGAAACTCCGGATCGTGCGTGGCCTGCCTGCCGATCCTTGCGTTGCTGAAGCAGCGCCTTGGCCACCATATAAAAACCC
>JAQCGA010000549.1 GCA_027619145.1 bacterium
CAGACCCTCACAGGACAAGCACCAGCCTTCGTAACTGTTGAACGAGAGCCGCTGGGGTGTGACCGGCTCAAAGCTCCGCCCGCACGATGGACAGGACAGGTACTGACTGAACCGCGTCTCCTCGTCATCATCCGGAGAAGCCACCACCACCAACCCGCCCGAAAGTTCAAGCGCCTTCTCCACCGAATCCGCAATGCGCTTCCGCACCGAAGGCTTCAACGCAATTCGATCCACCAGAATCTCCAGCCGGTGCGTCTGCCGGTAGTCGATTTCTACCGGTTTCGCAAGATCGAATACGTGTCCATCCAGCCGTCCTCGCACGTACCCATCTCGGCGCGCCCGCGAAATCAACATATCATAATCTTCGCCCCGCCCAGGCTCACGTGGCGCGAGAAGAAAAATACGACGCCCTTCCGGCATCTTCAAGATGCGGTCCACCACTTCTTGCACAGATTGTGCCCCGGCCTTCACCTGGCAGGAAGGACAATACATGTCTCCCAGAATCGCAAACAGCGCGCGAAGATAATCGTACACCTCCGTCACGGTACCCACAGTAGAACGCGGATTCTTGCTGGCCGCTTTCTGTTCAATCGCAATTGCGGGAGACAACCCAATGACCCGGTCTACTTTCGGCTTGGGCATTTGTCCCAGGAACTGCCGGGCATATGCAGACAAAGACTCCACATACCGCCGTTGGCCTTCCGCATAAATCGTATCCAGCGCCAGGGACGACTTTCCGGAACCTGATACCCCGGACACAACCGTGAGTTTCTCGCGGGGGATCTTCACGCTGATATTCCTCAAATTGTGCTCGCGCGCGCCCACCACTTCAATCTCTCGGATTCGCCCGTTGCTCCGCCCATTTTTCCGGGGGCCATCTGGCGCCTGGAACGCCTCCGGCCCCGCATATCCATTGGCCGCTTGTCGCAGGGCCTTGCCCGTGTGAGAGTCGCGGTCCTGGGCAATATCCTCCGGCGTGCCAACAGCAAGAATACACCCACCATCTTCGCCGCCTTCAGGACCCATGTCAATCACCCAGTCTGCTGTCCTGATCACGTCCAGATTGTGCTCAATCACCACCACCGTATTCCCCAGGTTTGCCAGCCGGTGCAATACGTTGAGCAAATTCTGAATATCTGAAAAATGAAGCCCCGTTGTAGGTTCATCCAATATATAGAGCGTGCTACCCGTATTCTTTCGACATAACTCCTTGGCCAGCTTCACACGCTGGGCTTCCCCACCGGACAACGTAGGTGCAGGCTGACCCAGCCTCACATAACCCATCCCCACATCCACCAGCACCTGCAAAATCCGATGAATCTGAGGCACCGCCCTGAAAAACGCGCAAGCTTCCTCTGCTTCCATTGCAAGCACATCCGCAATCGAAGCGCCCTTATAGTGTACATCCAGCGTCTCGCGGTTGAACCGACGAGCCTCACATACCGGACAGGTAACCCACACATCCGCGAGGAAATCCATTTCCACCAGATTCGCGCCATTCCCCTGACAGGCCTCACAGCGCCCGCCTTTCACATTAAAGCTGAAACGCCCAGGCGCATATCCACGCACCTTAGATTCTGGCAATTCTGCGTAGAGGGCACGGATCAAATCAAATACGCCCGTATACGTGGCCGGATTGCTACGCGGGGTGCGACCAATGGGCTGCTGGTCAATTTCAATCACCTTATCCAGCTGCTCTTTGCCATCGATTCGCCGATGCAGGCCGGGCTCGGTTTCTGCCCGGTTCAGATCTCGAGCCAGCGTGCGGTACAGCACATCATTAATCAAGGACGACTTGCCAGACCCGGACACCCCGGTCACGCTCGTGAAAACACCCAGAGGGATTTTCGCCGTAACATTTTTCAAATTGTTCTGTTTGGCACCCCGGATGGTCAACCACGGGCCGGACCGTTTAACCGGTCGTCGTTCCAGCACTTCAATTTTCCGCTTTCCGGACAGGTACGCTCCCGTCATCGACCTGCGCGAACGCGCTACCTGCTTCCAGGTACCCGCGACCACCTCCCCCCCCAGATGCCCCGGGCCAGGACCAAAATCCACCACCCGGTTGGCGCACCGCATCGTTTCCTCGTCATGCTCTACCACAATCACCGTATTGCCCGCATCCCGCAAATTACACAGCGCATCTAAGAGCCGCCGGTTGTCTCTGTGGTGCAACCCAATCGAAGGCTCATCCAGCACATAGGTCACACCTACCAGCCCACTCCCAATCTGCCCCGCCAACCGGATCCGTTGCGCTTCTCCGCCAGACAATGTAGGTGCCGTCCGATCCAGTGCCAGATAATCCAGCCCCACATCCAGCAGAAATTTCAACCGCCCCAGGATTTCTTTTAACGCGTCTTCTGCAATGGTACGCTGCATCGGTGAAAGAGTCAGCCCCACAAAAAACGAATGGGCCGCCTCCACCGACAATGCCGTGACTTCAGGGAGCGAATACCCCTCAATTTTGACGGCCAGGGCTTCTGGCCGCAACCTCGTTCCTCCGCACGTCGTACAGAGACCGGTGCGCATATAAGCGCCCACTTTGCGCTTCCAGAAACCCGTATTTGACTCGGCAAACTTCCGCTCCATGGGTAGAAGAATGCCCTCGAACGTATCCTTGTGCCGGTACAGACTGCCGTTGCGGCGCGTCCATTCGAATTGCAATCTGCCTGAAACCCCGTAGAGCAACTCATTCCGGGCTTTCTCCGGGATCTTTTTCCAGGGTGTGTCCACCGAACACTTGTGGCGCTTCAGCACCCCCTCATAGTAGTGTATTTTCCACCTGTTTTTCGGCACACCCAGAGGGGCAATTGCGCCTTCCATTACACTCAACGCCTCGTCCGGCACCACCCGTTTCGGGTCCATCCCAATTTGCACACCCAGCCCCCTGCAGTTCGGACACATTCCCTGTGGGCTGTTAAAAGAAAAAAGCTGCGGCGTAGGCTCTGTTGCACTACGCCCACAGGCCTGGCACGCAAAATCTGTACTCAGAAGCAAATCGGGTTCGTCTTCTGCGCTTACAATCACAGACCCCCTGCCCATCCGCAACCCCGCATCCACAGCCTCTCCTACCCTGCTGCGTACCTCGGCCTTGATGGCCAGCCGGTCAATCACCACCTCAATATCGTGCCGTTTGTACCGCTCCAACCGGGGAGCCTGTACCAGAGACACAATTTGCCCGTCCACCCGAGCCCGGATATACCCTTCTTTTTGCAGATCTTCAAAAAGGTCCAGGTATTCGCCTTTCCTCCCCTGAACGACAGAAGCCAGGATATGGACGCGGGCTCCGGGTGGAAGCGCCATAATCCGGTCTACAATGCCGTCGCGTGTTTGGGCACCAATGGGCGTGCCATCTTCCACACAATGCGGCGTACCAATCCGCGCAAATAAAACGCGCAAATAATCGTAAATTTCCGTCATGGTTCCCACCGTGGAACGCGGGTTCCTGCCGGCAGTCTTCTGCTCAATCGAAATCGTAGGCGACAACCCCGTAATCTGGTCTACATCGGGCTTTTCCATTTGCCCCAAAAACTGGCGGGCATACGCGGACAAAGATTCCACGTAGCGC
>JAQCGA010000550.1 GCA_027619145.1 bacterium
TGGGCATCAATACTCAGGTTTATGTGCCCATTCTGGCTTTGATGGATCCGTATATGACCGTTTCGTGTCCAAAGTCGGTAACGGTTTCGTCTGGAATGGACGCCCTGGTCCATGCGGTGGAGAGTTCTGTTGCACGGGGGGGCACACCGGCATCCCGTATGTATTCTCGCGAGGCGTTCAAGCTGGTCCTGCCCAACCTGCCGATTGTTGCGCAGGAACCGGACAATCTGGAGGCCCGGTCCGCGATGCAACTGGGGGCGTTTTATGCCGGGATTGCGCTTATGAATGGCGGTGGAGGGATCACGGGGGCTTTGTCTTATCCTTTGGGTGTGCTGTTCAAAGTGCCCCACGGGCTGGCAGGAGGAATTTTCCTGTCTACGGTGTCCCGGTTCAACGCGGAGCGCGGAGCGGCGCAATATGGTGATTTTTACGATCTGATCGAGGGAAGGCCTGCGCTTACGGACCCGAAAAAGCGGGCGCTGGTGGTGTGTGATGTGCTGGACGAGCTGACGGAACAACTGGATCTGCCCAGGAGTCTGAAAATGTTCGGCGTAAGCGAGCCGGATCTGGATGCGCTTGCCGAGCAGACGTTTTTGCTGGCCGGGGCCATTGAGCAGAACCCCGTAGCAGTTACAGGTGAGGATGTCCGGAATATTCTGGGGAAACTGGCGTGAGAAAGGACGGAGCGTATGCCCGGGTTTGAGCTAATTGGAGAAGAAGAACGTGCGGCGGTCAATGAAGTATTCGACGAAGGAGGGATTCTCTTCCGGCACGGGTTCGACGCGATGCGGAAGAACGGCCGGTTTCGGGCGAAAGAGTTTGAACAGGAATTTGCGCGGTATATGGGAGCAACATGCGGGCTTGCGGTTTCGTCGGGTACGGCGGCGCTGAAGGTGGGTTTGAAGGCGCTGGGAATTGGCCCGGGCGACGAGGTGATCACGCAGGCGTTCACGTTTGTGGCTACGGTGGAGGCGATTGCGGATGCGGGTGCGACTCCGATTGTGGTGAATGGGGACGATACGCTGAATATGGACCCGGAAGATGTGGAACGGCATATTACGCCGAAGACAAAGGCGATTCTGCCGGTACACATGCTGGGTGTTTCACCCGATATGGATCGTATTATGGAGATTGCCAGGGCGCATGATCTCCGAGTGCTGGAAGACAACTGCGAGTCTCCGGGTGCAATGTACGATGGAAAACCTCTGGGTACGCTGGGTGATATGGGTGCGTTCAGCTTCGATTTTGGGAAGATGTTGACGACGGGTGAAGGCGGGATGGTGTTGACAGATGATCCCGAGATTGATAAGCTGGCGCGAGAATACCACGATCATGGTCACGAGAACAATCCGAAGTTCCCCCGGGGACGGGACACGCACCGGATTTCTGGATTCAACTACCGGATGGGGGAACTCCAGGGCGCCATTGGGATGGTACAGCTTCAGAAGTTGGAGGCGATTGTGGCGCAGAACCGGGCGCATTATGCTGCGCTGGAGAAAGGGTTGAGGCAGATTGAGAGCCTTCAGTTCCGGAGGGTGCCGGAGCCGTGTAAGAGTCTGTGCGATGCGTTGATTTTCCAGGTTCCCACAAGAGAGCTCGCGGACCAATTTGCGCAAAAGATGGCGGCGGATGGAATTGGAACCAAGAATTTGCCAGATGCAATGGAGTGGCATTTTGCGGGCTACTGGGACCACATTTTTACGCAGTTCGGAATGTCAAAAGAAGATCTCTGGACGTCCCTGTTGCCAACGTACGAGATTCTGTCGCGGAGTATCGCGGTGCCGGTGATGGTTAAGTACACGCCGGAACGGACGTAGCAGATTGTGGATAGCCTGACGCGTATTGCCGGGGAGTTGCTGTGACCGGGAAAGGCATCGATGCGATTTTGCGCGCCCGCATGCAGTCTTCCCGCCTACCGGGCAAGGTGCTGATGCCAGCCGCAGGTAAGCCCCTTCTGCTGCACATGGTTGAACGACTTCGCCGGGCGCGGTTGCTGACGCGGATTGTTGTTGCAACCTCGGACGACGCTGCCGACGACGCAATTGCAGATTTATGCGACCGGGAGAATGTACTTTGTTTTCGAGGTAGCAATGAGGATGTGTTGGACCGGTACTACGGGTGTGCTAAGGCGTTTGGAATGGCGCATATTGCAGTGCTTTACGCCGATAATCCGCTATTGGATCCGGGTGTTTGTGATGCGGCGATTGCGTTCTATCTGACGCATCTGGATAACTATGATTACGTCTCCAACTGCCGTCCATCCACGTATCCGGACGGGCAGGAAATTGAAATTTGTTCTTTTGAAGCACTAGAGGCGGCCTGGCAAGAGGCAGATAAACCGTTTCAACGAGAACACGTGACGCCCTTCGTCTGGGACCAGCCGGAGCGATTCAGATGTTTTAATTTAACGATGGAGCCGGATCTCAACCGCCGGGAACGTTGGACACTGGATTATCCCGAGGACTACGAATTTCTTCGGGCGGTGTACGAGGGATTGTACCCGGAGAAACCAGAATTTTCGATGTGGGATTTGATCGAATTTCTGGATGCGCATCCAGATTTACGGAAGATCAACGGGATGCATGGGGATTATACCTGGTTTACGGCACATTCAGACGAGTTGAAGACGGTGCCGAGGAAAAAGGCGTGAGCGAAAATACAGACAAAGCCGTTCCTTGCTACCGGGATTATGTCATCAAGAACGGTAAGTTCATCGGAAAGTTTGAAGAGATGTACCGGGATGTTTCCGATCCCTGGGGATGCGCAGAAAAGGCAAGGTCTCTGTCCAATAAGCTTCTGCTTTCATTACTCGAAGAACACCCGGAGCAATCCCGCATTCTGGATGTGGGATGCGGGTTGGGTGCACTGACCCATTTAATCGAGAAGACCGTAAGTGCAGAAGAGGTTTTCGCCTGCGATGTATCACCCACGGCAATTGAAAAAGCAAGAGAAGCTGTGCCGGATGTTCGGTTTTTCGTTCACGATTTCAGCAAGAATCCGACCCTGGAATTTTCGGATGGCACATTTTCTTTGATTGTAATGGCCGAGGTCGTCTGGTATATTCTTCCGATTCTGGGTCGGGTCTGCGATGAGTTTCACCGGTTGCTCGCTCCCGAGGGGCGGTTGGTGATCAAACAGTCGTTTCTGCCACCGGGCCAGCAACAATATGGCCGGGAGATCGTTTCAACGCCAGCGGATCTGTGCGAGTTTGCAAAAGAAGCTGGCCTGTCCGTAGACCAGGAGATTCTGCTTTCCCTGGCGGGCGGAGACCAGATTTATATTTTTTCAGGAAAAGCGCCGGATCAGAAGGCTTGAGTCGGAGCGACGAGGAACCTGTATTTATGTCCAGTATGGAGAAGCGGTACGAGATTGTTCCTCAGATGCGTGAATACGACAGGATGGGCGTGGAGTGGATGCCCTACCTGATGTTTTTCCATCCGCCCGGCTATGTTTCCCCTGTTGTGAATACAGACGAAAGAGGGTTCAGGGTTAGCTACAAAGGCGAAGAGAAAATCACAACGCCGCTACAAAGTGCGGATTCATCTGCGAATCTGATCGTCGG
>JAQCGA010000551.1 GCA_027619145.1 bacterium
CATAAGGTGAATGAGGTCATTGCAATTTACCCAATTACGCCGTCCTCTTCTATGGGTGAATCGGCGGATGCCTATTCGGCAGCGGGGCAGAAGAATATTTGGGGTACGGTACCCCTGGTGGTAGAAATGCAGAGCGAGGGCGGTGCGGCTGGATCTGTACATGGGGCATTGCAGACGGGGTCGTTGACGACCACGTTTACGGCCTCTCAGGGGCTGATGTTGATGATTCCGAACATGTACAAGATTGCGGGCGAACTTTCGCCCACGGCTTTCCACGTGTCTGCACGGACAGTCGCCACGCACGCGCTGTCTATTTTTGGAGATCATAGCGACGTGATGGCCACGCGGTCCACGGGGTTTGCAATGCTGGCCTCGAACTCTGTTCAGGAAGCGCACGATTTTGCGCTGATTGTTCAGGCTGCCACGCTGGAGGCACGCGTGCCGTTCTTGCACTTTTTTGACGGCTTCCGGACGTCACACGAAGTTATGAAAATTGAGCAGCTTGCCCTGGAAGATATTCGGGCGATGATTGACGACGACCTGGTGCGGGCGCACCGGGCGCGAGGGCTTACACCCGACCGACCTGTGCTGCGCGGGACAGCGCAGAATCCGGATGTTTTTTTTCAGGGCCAGGAGGCACGTAACCCTTATTACGCAGCGTGTCCCGGGATCGTGCAGAAAACCATGGATCGGTTTGCCGAAATTGTGGGGCGGCAATATAGATTGTTTGAATATGTGGGCGCGCCGGATGCAGAACGGGTTGTGGTGATGATGGGGTCGGGGGCCGAGGCGGCTCACGAGACCGTGGAACACCTGGTGGAGAAAGGAGAGAAGGTCGGGCTGTTGAAAGTGAGATTGTACCGACCGTTCTCGGTAGATCATTTTGTGCAAGCACTGCCTCCAACCGCCCGGGTTGTTGCTACATTGGATCGCACCAAGGAGCCCGGTAGCTCTGGTGAGCCTCTTTACCTGGATGTGGTAACGGCGATTAGCGAGGCGGTTGCGGACGGAGTTGCACCTTTTGCATTGGCTCCTCGGGTGGTGGGTGGGCGTTATGGGCTTTCTTCTAAAGAATTCACGCCAGCGATGGTGAAGGGCGTGTTTGACGAGATGTCCAAAGAAAAACCCAAGAACCATTTTACGGTAGGGATTGTGGACGATGTAAGCCATACGAGCATTGATTATGACCCCACGTTCAGTACCGCACGGGACGATCTGTTCCGGGCCATGTTCTACGGTTTGGGTTCCGACGGTACGGTGGGTGCCAACAAAAACTCCATCAAGATTATCGGTGAGAATACGGATAACTATGCACAGGGCTACTTCGTGTACGACTCGCGAAAAGCAGGTGCAGTAACCACGTCACACCTTCGGTTTGGCCCGCAGCAGATCCGTTCCACCTATTTGATTGATGAGGCCAATTTTGTAGCGTGTCACCAGTCGGCTTTCTTGGATCAATACGATATGCTGGCACACGCGAAACCGGGCGGTGTCTTCCTTTTAAATACGCACCACGGGTCGGAGGATATCTGGGATGAATTGCCCCGGATTGTGCAGGAGCAAATTATAGAGAAGAAGTTGAAGTTTTATGTGATTGACGCGTACGCCGTTGCTCGGAAGGCGGGCATGGGGGGGCGTATCAATACCGTGATGCAAACCTGCTTTTTCGCCATCAGCGAGGTGTTGCCACAAGAGCAGGCCATTACGTATATCCGGGAAGCCATTCGTAAAACGTATGGCAAGCGCGGGCAGCAGGTTGTTCAGATGAATTTTGAGGCTGTGGACCAGTCTCTGGAAAATCTCTACCAGGTAGAGGTGCCGGATGAGGTGAGTAGCAAAATTGAGGTCCCTCCGCCGGTTCCTGTGGAAGCACCCGAATTCTTGCAGAAGGTAACAGCACCTATTATTGCGGGTTTGGGAGACCGTTTACCGGTGAGTGCGATGCCCGCAGATGGGACGTTCCCCACCGCAACGACCCAGTGGGAGAAACGCAATCTGGCGCAAGAAATTCCGGTCTGGGATTCAGACGTTTGTATCCAGTGCAATAAGTGTGCGCTGATCTGCCCGCATGCGTGCATCCGGGTTAAGATGTACGATGAGTCGTTGCTGGAAGATGCACCAGACACGTTCAAGTCTACCGATAGCCGTACCCGAGAGTTTAAAGGATTGAAGTACACACTCCAGGTTGCAGCCGAAGATTGTACCGGATGTAGTTTGTGCGTGCATTTCTGCCCGGCCAAGAATAAGCAGGAAACAGGGCTGAAGGCCATCAATATGGTGCCACAGTTGGAGCTGCGTGAGCCAGAGCGTGAGAACTACAAGTTCTTCCTGGATCTGCCCGAGGTGGACCGGCGAGAATTGAAGTTGAACAATGTGCGCAACAGCCAGTTGCTGCGGCCATTATTTGAATATTCCAGCGCGTGTTCCGGGTGCGGTGAAACGCCGTATCTGAAGCTCTTGAGCCAGTTGTTTGGAGACCGAGCGCTGATTGCCAATGCGACGGGATGCTCGTCAATTTATGGTGGGAACCTGCCCACAACGCCCTGGGCCGTAGACGATGAAGGGCGTGGGCCCGCCTGGTCAAATTCTTTGTTTGAAGATAATGCGGAGTTCGGGTTGGGCTTCCGGTTGACGTTAGACAAACGCCAGGAATATGCGCGTGAACTGGTAGAAAAGCTAAAAGATGGGATTGGAGAGAGCCTGGCCGAAGAAATTCTGTCGGCAGATCAGGTGGACGAGGCGGATATCTATGAACAGCGGCAACGGGTTGCTGTGCTGAAAGAGAAGTTGGAAGGGATGGATTCTTCGGAGGCCAAAGAACTGCTGAGCGTTGCAGATGTTCTGGTGAAGAAAAGTGTTTGGATTGTAGGCGGAGATGGATGGGCCTACGACATTGGATTTGGCGGGTTGGATCACGTACTCGCATCGGGTCGCAATGTGAACGTGCTGGTGCTGGATACCGAGGTGTATAGCAATACGGGCGGGCAGATGTCCAAATCCACACCGCGTGCGGCCGTGGCCAAGTTTGCTGCAGGTGGGAAGGCGATGGCCAAAAAGGACCTGGCGTTGATGATGGCGATGACCTACGGGCATGTGTACGTGGCCCGGGTAGCCATGGGCGCAGATGACACGCAGGTGTTGCGTGCCTTCCTGGAGGCCGAAGCGTACGATGGTCCGTCGCTGATTATTGCTTACAGCCACTGTATTGCACACGGGATCAATATGGGTACGGCCACAGACCAGCAGAAGGCCGCTGTGGATTCCGGGCACTGGCCGCTGTTTCGGCACGATCCGCGTGCGACAGACGAGGGCAAGAATCCGTTCAGTTTGGATTCGAAGGCACCCAAAATTGCGCTGCAAGACTACGCATATAAAGAGGCTCGCTACAATATGCTGGCACGGAGCCGGCCGCAGGAGGCCAAAGATTTGATGACGCTTGCCCAGCAAGATGTGACCAAGCGCTGGCATCTGTACGAGCAACTGGCCAAGCTGCATTACGAGTCTAATGGCGAAGCGGAAGCGGAGGAAGA
>JAQCGA010000552.1 GCA_027619145.1 bacterium
CCATGCTGTAGTACGAGATAAGGCGCTGGGTTTTGTACGGTTTTGAGGATGCGCGTTTTGAACCGGTACTCTTTGCCGGTTTCGGTCCAGAAGAAAACCCACCCGTCCTGGTTCTTTTTGACGTTGACGGGACGCTTGTTCACCTCAAAAGGTCCGGTGCGGATTGCGAGGTCGTCCAGGTCCAGGATCGAGGTAGAAAGCAAACGCGGATTTTTCGACCCCCCTGCCAGCATGTAAAGGTTTTGCCCAAGCATCAGTTCTCGGGTGGTGGTGGGAAGTCGGTCTGCTGAGAGGTAGCGGAATCCGAGCGTTTTACGCAAGAAAGAGAGGCGTTCTACCTGTTCTTCCATTTCCAGCCAGGGCATTTTCTGTACTTGTTGCATCCAGGCGGCAACGGCCTGGTCGAAGACATGGATCGAGGTGAGGATCTGGGCCGCATTCTGCAGGTTTGCCGCCTGAGCCAGATGTTCTACGGTGACCTGTTCCAGGTAGTTCAGGTTTTTCTGGTCCACCAGTTTTTCAAGGGCTGCATGGCCACGGGAAATGTTGTTCCGCCGCCGGAGCCATTTGCGCACACCGTATGCAATGAAGAGCAAGAGTGGGATTGACGCCACGGCTATCAGGAGCGCGAAGATAGCATCGTTATCTGTGGTTTCCCGCTCGCTCAACATTTTGAGTACGGGGCCGTAGCTTTCAATTTTTAGTACCCAGGTCACTGGGATCCCTTTCGCGGAATAAGGTAACGGGATAGCGATTGGGTATTGCCTCACTAAAAATATAAGCAAAATACAGGCCTGGGTCACCCCGGAAACGGCTTTCTGTTTTTTGGAAAATTATTTCTGGGTTGGATTGCTCCGGACAATTGGCACATGGATGAGGGTGGGACGATTTGCCTTCAGGCCTTCTTTTATGGTCGGCAAGATGTCTTCGGGGCGTTTGATGCGAACGCCGTGCGCTCCGAAGGCTTCGGCCATCTGGTCGTACTGAATGGGCCCCAGTTCGCTGGTGATGCCTTCGCCATAACTTTCCTGATGGCCGGTGAGAGTAATGCCCCAGGCCTGGTCGTCTGCCAGGAGAACGACAAAGCTGAGGTTCTGTCGGGCGGCGGTTTCAAATTCCGCGATGGTGAAGGTGAGGGAGCCATCTCCGGAGATGAGAATAATGGGCCGGTCCGGGTACTGTAACCGTGCGGCCATGGCACCAGGAAGACCGGAGCCTACCACGCCGCTGGCACCACAGGTAAGCCAGTGGCCAGGGTAGCGGTTACAGAGAATCTGGTGTGCCCACTGTCCAATGTTGCCACCGTCTACAAGCAAGATGGTTTCATCTGTGAGTACGGCTTGCACGGCGTTGACAATATCCAGGGCGTGCAGGTCTGTGGTTCGGGGGGTCTGTGCGACGTTTTGGCGAAACTTGTCTCGGCGTTTCTGGGCTTCTTTCAGCCAGGCAGATTTGGACGCAATGTTCAGATTTTTTCCCGCTTGGGTGAGCTGGTTGAGGGCGGAGGCTGGGTCTGCGGGTACGGCCAGGTGAGCGCCTGCCCTGCGTTGTAGAAAGGCGGGGTCTGCGTGGAATCGCACAATTTGCGCTTCTGGGTGGACTGCCGGAGGTTGGAGGTATCCAACCCGGTAGTCGCAATCCGCACCCGCCAGGAGGATCAGGTCTGCGTCCTCGAGAAGGCGGGGGCCGCCGGTTGCTGCGCCGATGACGCCCATGAATTCCTCGATGGGGTTCAACACAGTACCACGGTCCCAGATGGGAACGACCACGGGAACGCTGAACGTTTTTGCGAAGGTTTCCAGGATTTTTTCGCCGCTGGCATAATACAGGCCGCTTCCTGCAACCAGAAGAGGGCGTTGTGCATTGGCGAGCAAGTGGGCGATTTCATCGATCCGACTGGGGTCGGCGAGGCAGAGGGTGGGGGCTGGTGGCGCTGGGGTAGGGATGTGCCAGGTGGTATCGATTTCTGCTGCGAGCACGTTTTGTGGGATGGTGAGTTGAACGGGGCCGGGGCGGCCGGAGAGGGCGGCGGTGAAGGCATCGTGGAGGTGTTGAGGGATGCGTTCTGCGCGATCTATTGTGCCGGTGTATTTGCACAAGGGAGCGGCGATTGCTTCGTGATCCATGTCCTGAAAATGGCCGAGGCCCATTGTGGCTGTAGGGGCGCTGCCGGTGATGAGCAACATGGGAGCGCCGTCGAAGTGGGCATTGCAGATGCCGGTCAGTGCGTTGACATGGGCTACGCCGCTGCTGACGGCGCATACGCCCACGGTACGGCTCAGGCGGCCTGTTACTTCAGCAATGTAACTTGCGGCCTGTTCGTTGCGTACGTCTACAAGCCGGAGTCCGGCGTCCAGACATGCTTTGTCCAGGGCGTCCAGACCGTGGCCGCATAGGGTGGCAATGAAGGTGACGCCACGTTGTTGTAATTCGCGTACGAGGAGTTGTGCGCCGTTCATGGGAAACCTCCGAGAAACATCTGGTTATGAGACTTGGATTTATGACCTGTAGAGGTTCAGAGATTGGATGGCTTGTTCAATTTTTGGAGGAACCAGGTCATGTACAGATTCGGCATTTTCAAGCCGGGTGCGAGCCTGGGTAGAGGATATTTGGGCATAGGGGGCCGGGAGGTGAATGAAGTCCACCTGGTCCGCAAAAGGAAGACATTGGGGAGCCTTCATAAAGGATTGCATCGCTTCCAGGTCATTAGAATTCCGGTTGGCACAGACGAATCGTGCTCGAGCAAAAAGCCATTCCAGGTCTTGCTGCATGTTCTGGTAATATTTCTGGTCGAAGAGGCGTTCCAGGGTGTCGTAGCCGATGAGGAAGCAGATTTGTGTTTGTTGCGGGTACAGAGGGATAAGGGCCTGGACTTTGTCCACGAAGCGGGCGTGGCTGCAAGCCGCGATAGAGACGTGTGGTTTGTCTGCAGCATAAAACTGAAGCATGGCAAGGCGTTGGCCCAGGGCTGCACCGAAGACTTGTTTGTCCACATTGGCACGGGATAGCATGAACTGGGTTTCGTGTGCGCCGATCCTGGGCGTGGCCAGATCGGTCATTTTTTCGTGAGCCAGGGTCATGGGGTTAAAAGAAGCGTCCAGGACGAGGAGAGATTTTCCAGGTTGCAAGATGCCTTCTTCGGCTTTTTTTACGAGGTACGCCTGTGGTGGAGCGGATGGATCGAGTCCATCCATGAGGTTTTGCAGGGCGTGGAGTTCGGTGCTGGTGGTGGGCATGAAGATTCCTGGAAAAGAGGGTGTAGAGGCATGGTAGGTTTCCTGTTGAGAGATGTCAATTGGAAACTGGTTCCGGTTTTTTGAGCTTGACAGAAGGGGCGTGCGTGCTGTACATAGGTGAAGAAATGGAATAGAAAATTTTCTGATACAGAAGAAAGGATGGCAGGGATGGCAATACGACCATACCGTGGCGTGTTTTCGATTCCCGTGACGCCGTTTACCGAGTTGGGTGAACTGGATGCCGATGGGTTGCAGGAGGTGGTGGCGTTCACGATTGCAGCGGGAGCACATGGT
>JAQCGA010000553.1 GCA_027619145.1 bacterium
TACGACTGGTCAACAGAAGAGGGCGTGCGTGCCATATACAGCGTCGCACCAGTAAATCCGGATACGCTCTGGGTTACCGGCGGCGCACTCCAGAAATTCATCAAGCTCAATCTCACCACCGGCACCCGGGAGTCTTACCCCTGGGGCGGAGGCCGCTTCATTACTGCTGGAATGGCACTCGACCCGAGCACGGGCAAGCTCTTTGCAGGTGCCCAAACCGCACTCCTGTCGTTCGACACGAAAAGCGGCAAAACCGTACGCATCTACAGCGGTGCTGAGCGGCCACCCGAAAACCACCATTACGACCACTGGCGGATGCCCGATGGCAGTTATGGCTTCATCCTGGAAACCCCCGGCCTGTCTTATCTCCGGTGGGATCCAAAAACCGAATCAGTTTCCTGGCAGCGCCTCACGGATGATTCTGCACACCCCACAGTCGGCTGCGTTCGTCATCTCAAATACACGGACAAAGGTCAGGTCTACGTGCCCCATATGGGCTGGTTCGACGGTCTCACCGGCAAGTTCACCCCCCACAACCATCCGCCGGAAACCGAAGCCTCCTGGTTCGGACAAATGGGCCAGACCGTGTTCGGTGTACAGTGGGAACTGACCACCGGGGCCATCCGAATCGTTCGGTGGGACACAACAACCGGCAGGACGCACACCCTCCTGATCGCAACCAACACCACACCCCTCAACTGTGCGCTCACAAAAAGCGGGAAGATTCTGCTGGTAGACATCTACGGATGTTTCAGACGGTACAACGCGGATTCGGGCGCACTGGAGGTCACCAAACAGATCGGCCCCGAACACGAACACTCGTGCAACGTAATCGTGCCTGTAGATGAATCCCGCGTGACCGGCACCCCCTTCATCTCACAGAACTTCTGGGTTTTCGATCACACCACAAAAAAGGGGTATTGCGCAGGCCGGGCGGGTGGCTCATTCGGACAGGTTGATTACGGTGTGAACGTAAATGGAAAGATCTACTTTGCAATCTACGGCGGCGGCCAGCTCACCGAATACGATCCAGATGCCCCAGCGGGTTATCCCATCAATCCCCGGCTGGTGGCCGCCACCGACCAGGGCCAGCACGGCGCAGGCATCACCACCGATGGACAACTCGTCTGGGCCGCGTTCAAACCAAAATACGGCACCCTGGACGGCGCAATGATCCGGTACAACACAAAAACGGGCGCCGCGACATACCGCGAAGGTGCCCTACAGGCCCAGCACATCATCAATCCGATATTCGAGAATACCAACGGCACGCTGGTGGCCGGCACCTCCTGGTTGGCCGACGCCGAATCTGCAACACCGGTCCACAGCACCGCATTCGCCGTCGTGCTAAACCCGGACACAATGGACATTGTAGCAAAAGCACCGGCCCCAGAAGGCGTGGATACCGCCATCAACTATGGCCCCATCGGCCACAACCAGTGGCTGTTCCAGTGCGCCAACAACCTCTTCGTCTTCGACACCGCCAGCACAACGCTGGCCCCGTACGAAAAGCGCCCGAACCTGCCCGAAGATACCGTCAAACTGCTGTATGCCGGAAAACCCGGACACTTCTTGATTCAAATCGGCACGGAACTCCAGCAATGGAACACCGACACCAACACGTTCGAGCCTCTGGCGACCTTCGCAGAAGGCTTCGTAAACCGATGGTGGATCCACGGCCCAGACCTCACCTTTGACTGCGGCAGCTACGCCGCCGTGTGGCGGAACTGCCTGTAACCTGATCCCACAAAAACCCGAACCCTTCCTCCGATTTTCCCTTTGCGTCTTTGCGCCTTTGCGTGAAACGCTTTTCCGCACAGGAGAAAGAACACATGCCCTACGAAGACCACAAACAACAGGCCAAAGACGCCGTCACCTGCGCCGTCCTCACCATCAGCGACACCCGCACCGAAGCCGATGACAAAAGCGGAAAAATAATCCACGACCTCCTCAAAGACGCTGGCCACACCGTTGGCTTCTACCGGGTCGTCCCAGACGACGCCGAACAAATCAGCGCCTTCCTCGAACAAATTGCAGACGAAGATACCTGCCAGGCCGTCCTCACCACCGGCGGCACCGGCATTGCCGCCCGAGACACCACCTACGAAGCCGTCGTCAACCTCCTCGAAAAACGCCTCGACGGCTTCGGCGAACTCTTCCGCTTCCTCAGTTGGGAAGACATCGGCTCAGGCGCCATGCTCTCCCGCGCCGTAGCCGGCGTGTACCGCGACATGATGGTCTTCTGCATGCCCGGCTCCTCCGGCGCCGTACGCCTCGCCATGGAAAAACTCATCGTCCCCGAACTCTCCCACCTCGTCTGGGAAATCTGGAGACAAAAATAAAGGCACGGTTTCCCGTGCCAGAAACAAGCTTCTCTGAAAAAATTCATTCCGCACCAAATCCCGGCTCCCTGCTCCGGGAACCACCGGTGTAAATCCCAAACGCCTGGTGCTTCACAAAAAACAATTGTGCCCAAACAAAACGCTCTGGCCTCACATCACACGGTGCCACCCTCCCTCGTGGATGCCGAGAGCCATCCCAAAAACATCCGGGCGAACACAAGGTTCGCCCCTACCTCACAACACAACCATCTCTTCATAGTCTTACCCGAAACACCTTCGCCAGGCCCTTCGTGGATCAGACCTGAAGAGACCCGGCCATCCTCCCCACACCCGATTCCACCTCCGCCTCAGGAGGGCCTCCTGGGCGGGGCTTCGTGCCCCTTCGTGGGGGCCGGGGTCTCAGGGGGCGGTTCGTGCCCTTCGTGATCATTTAGAACCACTTCCAGTCCAACCCATACGCAAACCCCACCGTCAAATCCATTCGAAACGCAATTCCCTCCACAGCCACATCCTGAATTTTATCCACCCGGTACAGAAAATTATTCTGCCGCACCGTCAGACTCAACTCGCCCACCAGCGGAAAATTGAACGTGTTGTAGTTCTCCACCGAAATCACCTTCCGGTTTGTAAGTCCGAAAAAGCTCTTCACATCGGACCGAAACCTTCCTCCCTGCGGCAAGAGTCGCTGGTACTTCAGTACGATCTCCGCACCGTAGTCGTCCTCATGCGTCGTATAATTGCGCTGCCCGCGCCCGGCAAACTGACCCACCAGATTCGGCGTAAGATTCCGCTGGAAACCCAGACTACTCCGCCAGAGAAAAGGCCGTGTG
This sequence comes from bacterium, assembly GCA_027619145.1. Next base: position 3,173 of record JAQCGA010000553.1, read on the forward strand.
TCGTCCGTCTTGCTGAATGCCGTACTGATTCCCGAAGAAACAAACGGGTCTGCCTTCAGTCCTTCAATTCGGCGGCGGTACGTCACATCCGCATCCAGCCGGTCCGTAGACGTCTCCAGGTCGCTGAATGATCCGCCCAGTTGCCCAAAATCCGCTGTATTCTCGAACAACACCACATGCGGTCCAGATTCGTACCCCAGGAAATACCGGCTTGCGCTATTCCACGCAATACTCGTCTCGCCACTTAAAAACGAAACGCGCTCCTTCCGAGTTCGATACTCCTCGGTTGTTGCATTCACATAGTTGCGCCGGAACGCACCCTCCACCGACCAGCCCGAAC
>JAQCGA010000554.1 GCA_027619145.1 bacterium
CGGCGGGCCTGGTGGGGTTCAGCATTGGGTCGGAAACGCTGGGTTCGATTGTGTCGCCCAGCCACCGGTGTGGGGTTACAGGGCTTCGGCCCACGTATGGGCGCGTGAGCCGGTACGGTGCGATGGCGCTTTCGTGGACGATGGATAAGCTGGGGCCTATGTGCCGGGGGGTAGAAGATTGTGCAGCGGTGTTGGATGTGATCCATGGTACGGATGGGAGAGATCGGTCTGTGGTAGGAGCGCCGTTCTGCTGGGAGCCCGAACTTTCGATGGATTCGTTGCGCATTGGATACGTGGCGTCCGAATTTGAAGCGGTTTCGAATCCAGAAGACCGGGCAGTTGATGAGGCTGCGTTGAGCGTATTTCGATCTCTGGGCGCAGCGGTGAAACCGGTAGATCTTCCGGATTGTCCGTACGAAGCGGTGCGTCTGGTGTTGAGTGTAGAGGCTGCTGCTGCATTTGATGATTTGACTCGTAGTGGGAGTCTGGATGTGATGACGGAACAAGATCACAGCGGCTGGCCAGATGTGTTCAGAGGAGCCCGTACGGTGCCGGCGGTAGAGTATCTTCGGGCACAACGGGTACGCACATTGGCGATGCGAGAGATGGAAGCGCTGATGGCACGTTGGGATGTCATTCTGACTCCAGGGATTGGCGGACGGAGCCTGACGGCGAGCAATTTGACTGGACATCCGGCGCTGACGTTGCCCTGCGGATTTGTTTCCGGAATGCCCCGGGGGTTGACGTTGATTGGGAATTTGTACGATGAGGCAAAAGTGCTGGCGGTGGGGCGTGCATATGAGCAGGCAACAGACTGGCACGAACAACATCCGGACCTTTCGATTCTGGATGTGTAGATGCAGAGAGGAGAACGGGACGTTCTCCAGAACGCAACAAGGTGTTGCACAGGGAAGAGGCGGGACAACGGGCAAGGGGCAATTCCAATTGTCAACTTTGGACAATCGGAGTTTCATGTATTCCGATTTCTGAACTTTTTTATGCCTGTTTCATTTTTTCAGGAGGTCTGGTATTATGGCAGAAGTATTCAGAGGTATGCCTTGCCGAAAGGTGGGGAATTCGGGTTTGTTCGTATCCACGATTGGATTGGGTCTGTGGAAGTGGGGGGATCCTGCGTACGATGGTTCCCGCGTGGGAGATCATGACGGGTTTGCGATTCTGGACCGGTCGCTGGAACTGGGTGCGTTTCACTGGGATACGGCCTGTTCTTACAACATGGGTTCGGGAAACTCCGAGCGTCTGCTGGGAAGGTATTTTGCTTCTCGGCCGAAGACCGTGCGGGATCAGGTGGTGCTGGCTACCAAGATCCACAATCCGGTGCGTGAAGAGCACGCGATGGGGGCAGATTTTACGCCCAACCAGATGGGTGCCGGGCGCACGTACATCCGGTATGCGGTGGACAAGTGTCTGGAGCGGTTGCAGACGGATTATATTGACCTGTTGTACCTGCACCAGAGCGGCACGGATGCGGATGGAAATTACCGGGTACCTTCGGAAGAGACCTGGGGCGCGTTTGATGACCTGGTTACGCAGGGCAAGGTGCGGTACATTGCGGTATCGAATCATTCGGCGAAGCAGATGGAAAACGTGGTGGATGTGATGCGTGAGGTTGGAAAAGATAAATCTCGCCGTATTGTGGCTGTGCAGAACAGGTATAATTTGCTGGAACGGGATGCGGTTGCCGAAGGAGAAAAGGAAGCAGATTTCCTGAAGGCTGCTGCGAAGGCCGGTGTGGGCGTGGTGCCGTTCTTCCCGTTGGCCAGTGGGATGCTGACCGGACGTTATCGCAAAGGAAAAATTGATTCGGCCAGCGGGCGAATTATTGACGATGGGACCCAGGATCAATTTTTGACCGAGTCCAACCTGGACGCTGTAGAAGGGTTGATGGCTGTGGCTGAGAAAAAAGGAATCTCTCTGGCGCAACTGTCCATTGCATGGTTGCTTTCCCGAGAAGGGGTTCCGTCTGTGATTGCAGGTGTGACAAAGATGGAGCAGTTGGAAGACAATGTGAAAGCTCCTGGTGTAGCGTTGAGCGGAGCTGAGTTAAAGCAGATTGACGAGGCGCTGGCAGCAGCCGGAAAGTAAGCGTTTGTTTTTTGAAAGATAAAATCGACGGTGGCGTTTTTGCCGCCGTCGATTTTTCTTTCGATAAAAGCGTTTCTTGTTTTACCCTGAAAGGCGGAATTTCCAGTGAATGAGCTTCAGGCAGATGTGGTAATCCTGGGTGGAGGAACCGGTGGTTGCGCGGCGGCACTGGCGGCTGCGCGAAATGGGAAGACGGTGGTGATGACGGAAGAGACGGATTGGATTGGTGGGCAGTTGACACAACAGGCGGTACCGCCGGATGAGCATCCGTGGATTGAGTCATTTGGTGGAACGCGGGCATATCGTGAGTACCGGAATCGAGTGCGGGAATACTACCGGCGCAACTATCCTCTTTTACCGGAGGCGCGAGGTCGGTGGAATTTAAATCCGGGAAACGGGACGGTGTCCCGGCTGTGTCACGAACCGCGAGTGTCTTTGGCTGCGCTGAATGAGATGCTGGCACCTTATGTGAGTGCAGGCCGGGTGGAGGTGCTGCTGTTCACGAAAGCGGTGTCGGCAGAAGTGGATGGAGATCGGGTGCGATGTGTAACGGTGCGCAATCGGCTGAGTGGATTGGAGCGGGTACTGACGGCGCCGTATTTTTTAGATGCGACGGAAATGGGCGATGTGTTGCCGATGACGGGTACAGAGTACGTGACAGGGTTTGAGTCTCAGGCCGATACGGGTGAGCCGCACGCGCCTTCAGAAGCGCAGCCGCAGAATATGCAGTCGTTCACGTGTTGTTTTGCCGTGGATTACGTACCGGGCGAGGACCATACGATTGAGAAGCCAGAGATGTACGATTTCTGGCAGGCGTATGTGCCGGAGCTGGAGCCAGCCTGGCCGGGACGGTTGCTGGATTGGAGTTATTCGCACCCGATTACGCTGGAACCACGTTTCCGAGATATTGATCCTACAGGGGCGAACCGGGCAGATTTCTGGCACTATCGGCGGATTATTGATTATCGAAATTTTTCGGCGGGAACGTATGCTGGAGATATTTGCCTGATCAACTGGCCGCAGATTGATTACTGGCTGGGGAATTTATTTGAGGTGCGTGAGGAGGAAGCTGCTGAACATTTGCACAAGGCGAAGCAACTGAGTCTGTCTTTGTTGTACTGGATGCAGACGGAGGCACCGTGGGCGGATGGGGGTGTGGGTTGGCCGGGATTGCGATTGCGGCGGGAGGTGGTGGATACGGAAGATGGATTGGCGAAGTATCCATACATCCGGGAGTCTCGGCGCATAAAAGCAGAGTTTACTGTGGTGGAGCAACAGGTGGGGACAGACGCGCGTATGGAAGTGACGGGAGATTCCCGCGAGGAAGTGCAGGCGGAACGATTTGCAGATTCTGTGGGGATTGGGAGTTACCGGATTGATTTACATCCAAGCAGTGGAGGTGATAAC